>CAZZZY010000523.1:0-4990 GCA_964658545.1 uncultured Acetobacteraceae bacterium
CTCCGCTTCGGGGAGAGGTTTGGAGAGGGGTCTTTTTCTTTTTCGGAGATGTCTATTACTTTTCTTCACCTTTCTCTTGAAGGAGCGATCGCCAATCTTGAATCCCCTTCTCTGTCCACAGCCAATTGTTAGCTAATTTATCTACCTGAAAATTTACTGGATCAGAATTGAGAACCATTTGCCGCAACTTGATTGCTTCATTCAGATATTGTGTCTGCTTACCACTAGATTGACTAAGTGCAGATTTATACAGTCCGAGAGCTAAACCAGCATAGGAAGTTAAAGCATCTTGAGGAACTGCTGTCTTTGAATGTGTATTCTGCTGTTTGAGAGCTAAACTCAAAGCCTTGAACCAAGAGTCATTGGCTCGATTCAGATTGCCTTCTGCGTAGTAGGCAAACCCTAAAGCATTATTATACAAAAGCGATTCTGGTTTAGCTTTTGCAGCAGTTTCCCAGTAACGGCGGGCATCATCGACGCTATAGTTATTGTCTCCAGTTTGGATGGACTGCCAAGCTAATCGTCCCTTATAAAAGTTGACAGATGGATCCTCAAGTTGCTTACTTGGAACCAGTTTAAGAGCGGTATCCGCCGCAGCCAATGCGCCCTGATTGAGTAGTTCTTCTACAGCCCGCAACCCACCTGGCAAATCTCCCTGGCTCAATTTTTCTGTGGCGGTGGCGGTGATAATTCCAATCGGTGCTGTCTGTAAGTCGATATTTTGCTGCTTGTGAATGGGTAAAGACTGGGTGGGAATTGCTGGGATGTTAGGCAGAGTTAGCTGGGATCGACTTTGCCACCACCAATTTAAACCGATCGCAGCTGCGATCGCACTGATTCCCACAATACCCACAATCGGCCACAGTTTGCGGCGTTGGGTACGATGTCTTGGTGGGGATGGTTGCGATGTCTGGGTTGGGCTACGCCTACGCGAAAAATCAGAATTTTCTAAATTTCCTTCCAGGTTTCCAGTAATTGGAGGTGGCGGTGCTGGGATTTCTCCCCACAAATCTCCTTCCTCTTCCAGAGAATTTATTTCCGCTGAAACCTGTCTTTGCTGAAAATTATTTTCTGGAATTTTTTGATCCAGTTCAGTTGGAGCTTTTTGGTCATCTAGCTGACGAAACAAATCCGAAACTATAGCAGAATCTTCTTCATAGCTTGGGTCATCATACTCAATTTCATCAACGAGATCGCCCCAAGTATCTTCCCCCAGCCAGTCCAACCCAGAAGAGTCCTGCGCGTACCCAACAGGAATCATTTCTTCCATTCCTAAAGGCATATCAGTCTCATCTGCCATAGCAGAGTACATCGTGGAAGTTATTCCTAAAGGCGAACTATACTGGTTTCGTGATTCTGCACTTGCGGATAACTCAGTTTCCTCGCTCAGAAAACCGTCAAATTCCGGCTGGAGATATAAAATCGGTAATGCCCAGTACATCTGATGAGAACCATAAGCAGAAATTAATCCTTGGCGCACCCGACTAACGCACAAATCTACTGGATATCCCTGACTCAAGTTACGATAAAATAATTGTGTAAGTGTCAACGCCACTTCATCAGGAATCCGTTCTGACATAGCCAAAACGCTTCTAATCCCGCGCTTTACCAGACTTTCTGCCAGGTTACGTTCACCAGTATCTCCAGAGGGATCAGATGTAGCTGTGTACGCCCCCAAGCAGGAGTTAAACACTGCCATTTGGATATTATTGTTGACGAGCAAACCAGCCAAATCGTCTCCACTCAAGACTTCCGTTAAGCCGGTTCTGCGACTAACAAGATAAATTTCTCCGCCATTGCCGCCTAAGTTACTATGACCAGAGTAGTGGATAACGTGATATCTGCCTTGTTCAAGGGCCTGCGTCAGTTCTTCCCGTCCTGGTTGGTCTAATACAGTGAGTTCAATTTCTGGGAAACGATTGTTACCTTCAGCAAGTCGTGATGTTTGACGATGAAGTTCTGCTTGCAGTTTCATCGCTTCCTGTTTCTGTAAGTCAAGACGGACTTGATCTGAGGGAGAAGCGATTACCATCAATACTTTCACAGCACCTTGTTCTCGTGGTGTGAAAGTATTTCGCGTAGGCGTAGCCCCCCGCAGGGATCGCAAAGGAGAACCCCCCAAAATGCCACTTTGGAAGCGAGAAAAAGCCACATAAGGCCCAGTAGCCAGAGGGCGATCGCCTGCGTGCATTACTTCCCAAGGCAGACGAGCTAACCTAGTGTCTTTTAGCCCTAAGCGTAAGCGTAGTACTTGCTGGTGGTTTTGAGCAATACCTTGGGCAGTAATCCAACTATCTCTCAGAGTACCTTGAAATAGGGCGTTATAAAATTGTTGACCCAAGACCACCAAGTTAACAGAGTTTCTGACGATATTGCTTTCGTGCCCACTAGAGGTAAATATATCTCCCTGCAACACCGACTTCAACGGGTCATTCATCAAATGTCCAGCAGCTATCAACCAATCAGCTACAGGCCAAGTCACCAATTCTTCTGCCAATGGTACCCCAGGCGCGACTTGTTCCGTCCGCACCAAGTAGTCATTTTGCCCTACTGGGGTTACGGAAATATGAAATTCCTGGGTCACAACTTCTCCTGTCCGCCTCCTAAATCTGGTTTGAAACGCGAAAGTTTCAAGTCGATTTTTCGCTTCCTCTGATAATTTAGATGCATCCCACCCCTGAATGTTTCTGATTCGGTGTTGTTTTGCTTTTTCCGCCTTTACAACTTTATCCGGATCGGATTACTTGGATCTAGAACACTTAATTGGTAGATGCACCTTGATCTTCAACTCCCCTAGCTGGCTAACACCCACTGGGGGTTTTTTTCAGTTTTGGCCAACAACAGCAACTTTTGATGCAGATATTCTCTACCAGAAAATAGTCCTTAATCCTAGAATACTTGATTACTAGCTGGATGTACCTTGATTTTTAACTCCCCTAATTCAGTTAATATCTACTAGAGTTTTGTTGGCAGACCTTTCTAGTAAATTTATCCGGAACATGGTGGTTAAACCTAGAACATTTAATTGGTAGATGCACCCTGATAACTAGCTCCCCTGGTTGGCTAACACCCACTGGGGGGTTTTTTATGAAGGAAGGAAGTAGAAATCATTTCTGACGCATCAAATTTTTTAAGGCATAGCACTGGTTATTTAATTGGTAGATGCACCCTGATAACCATTGGTGTCTACTTTTGCCACAGATGGCTTATTTGCTGCTGGCTTTCATACCCGTCTTGGAATGAATTCTCTGGCTTTTAGCTAAAGTCTACTGAAGTAGACTAGGGATTTGTGAGAATTTTTAGTAATCTTTAGATTACTTTTGCTATGAGACTGGGAATTCATTCCTAGTCGGGCTATGGGTTTCGCGTTAAGTTGACACGTATGCCTGATAACTAGCTCCCCTAGTAGACTAACACCCGTTGGGGATTTCCCCTGGTAAATGCCAATTTATCCGGTAGATTGCTCTTTAAGAGTCTCTGGCTTTTAATACTTATGGGTGCTGGTATCTCCCGAATTCGCACCATTAGCCCAAGGAGTATCATTTACAGATAGAACTTGGAAACGAGATTCTTAAGGATTCTAGCTTAACTTTACACCAATGCCTGATAACTAATCCCTCTGGTTGGCTAACACTGCTGAGGCTTTTTTTGGTGAGCAAACAGCAATAACTTCAACCTCTGCTAATTTATCCGGTAGCTACCCATTTACTTTAGAAAAAATTATTGACAGATGCACCCTGATAACTCACTCCCCTGGCTGGCTAACACCCACTGGGGGTTTTTTCTATTTGCGTAGGCGTAGCCCATCGTAGACATCGCTATCAATCCAGATTTTGATCATTTTTCCCGGAAGATACTGGCTGCCCCTAGAAAAGATTACTGGTAGATGCACCCTGATAACTAACTCCCCTAGTAGAATAACATCATCTGGGGGTTTTTTATTTTAAAAAATACCTTTGCACAAATTTGTCCGGAGTATGGTGTTCAACCTGAGAACATTTAATTGGTAGATGCACCCTGATAACTAAATCCCCTGGTTGGCTAAGGCTCACTGGGGGTTTTTTTGGCTTAGATGCGTAGCTGTGAGAGAGTCGCAGTCTTGACGAACATAACTTACTCACTCAATTTCTGAATCGCTTTCTTTTTATTGTGAGCTAGAGATACCACATCAAAATGATTGCTATGATATTTAATAACATTCTTAATTTTTTTTCTATATTTTGGCGTTTAACTATTTGAGGACTTACGCACAAGAGATCCTCAAACGCCCTTAAATCAGGGTTTCAGCCTTTATTTAACATTAATTGCCAGCAAGATAGTAGCATTTCATGGCATTATGCTAAAATAGATTGCCGAAAACCAAAGAGTCGCCAAACCATGAGTTTAGCTGTAATTAAGTTCTCTTCAGAAGAGTGCGGCATCTGCCACAAAATGTCTTTTTATGACAAAAAGGTGGCTGAAGAACTGGCTTTAGAATTTATCGATGTGAAAATGCAGGATACGACTGCTTACCGCAAGTATCGCAAGATTTTATTGACTCAGTATCCCGACAAATCAGAAATGGGATGGCCTACTTACATCATCTGCAATTCTCCAGAAGGGGAATTTCAGATTGTGGGTGAGGTAAAAGGGGGTCATCCCAAGGGCGAATTCAGAAGCCGTCTTCAAGAGGTTCTTAATTCCACAGCTAATCAGAACTAAATTACCTCAAAAGATTTGACCTCTAGGACAGGGCCAATCATAGCAATTGTCATGATGTCTTCACGCACCTGTCCTTTAACTTTTGCTTTTTGTCCGTCTTTGAGTAAATTTTTGTCAGCCCCTTTGAGGATTTCGTAAGTAACGCCCTCTTCTGTGACTAACGCCCATGCGCCTGTGCCAATATCACGGTGTTCGATTTTACCTGTAAGTGTAATGCTCATAAACATTGCCAAATTAGTGCTGAGTTGGGAGTAGGGGCAGAGGGGCGGAGGGGCAGAGGAGCAAAAAG
>CAZZZY010000524.1:0-4985 GCA_964658545.1 uncultured Acetobacteraceae bacterium
CTCCTCTGTTCCTCTGCCCCTCTGTTCCTCTGACCTGTTTCCACGATTACTAGAGTGAAATCAATTGGAGTTCAGATGTGGTGAGGTCGCGCCATTGACCCAATTGTAAATTATCTAATTGCAGGTGGGCTATGCTGACCCTGACCAGTCGCAAAGTCGGAAACCCTACAGCCGCAGTCATTCGCCGTACTTGGCGGTTTTTTCCCTCTGTCAAGGTCATTTCCAGCCAAGCTGTCGGTACATTTTTGCGAAATCTAATTGGCGGGATGCGTTCAGCTAGCTGTGGCTCTTTTGGTAAGAGCTTAACTTCTGCTGGTTGAGTGCGGTAATCTTGAATTTCTACACCTGTTTGCAACCTTTTTATCGCATCTGCATCTGGAATTCGCTCTACCTGTACCCAGTAAGTACGTTGATGACCAAAACGCGGATGGGCTAGGCGATGTTGCAATTGCCCATCGTTTGTTAACAGCAGCAACCCTTCACTATCCCAGTCTAAGCGTCCTACAGGATAGACATCAGGTACATCAATATAATCTTTCAGGGTGCGATGTGTGGGAGCTTCTTTTGTAAACTGGCTGAGAACGCCATAGGGTTTGTAAAAAATGGGGCATTGGGCATTGGGTATCATTCGTAAACGACAAAAAACGATATCGTCAGAAATTGTGGGTTGAAATTTGCTTATGACTAAATACTTTCGCTCCAACGTTGATGCAATGGCTAGCTATGTCCCAGGTGAGCAGCCCCAACGTGGTACACAGATAATTAAACTCAATAGCAACGAGAACCCGTATCCCCCTTCCCCTGCGGCTCTAGCTGTGCTGCGGAATATCGATGGAGAATGGTTGCGGCGATATCCAGAACCATTTGGGGGGGAGTTCCGGCAAGCTGCAAGTAAAGTTTTAGGAGTTCCTAGTGATTGGATCATTGTCGGAAATGGCAGTGACGAATTGTTGAGTGTGATCATTCGAGCCTGTGTAGAACCTGGGAAGAAGGTAGTTTATCCAATGCCAACTTACGTGTTATATCGGACATTAGCAGAAATGCAAGCTGCGGAAATTACTGAGATTCCCTACGGTGAGGACTACAATTTACCTTGGGAAAAACTGGTTGCTGTCGATGCTTCTGTGACATTTATTGCATCGCCTAATAGTCCATCTGGGCATGTGGTAGCAACAAAGGATCTACGAAAATTAGCCAGTCAGTTATCTGGTGTTTTAGTGATTGACGAAGCTTATGTGGATTTTACCAAAGATAATGCATTGGCTTTGGTGAAGGAATACGAAAACGTTATCGTAATTCGGACTCTATCTAAAGGGTATTCGTTGGCTGGATTGCGGCTGGGATTTGGGGTGGCGAATCCCAAACTGTTGCAGGGATTGTTTAAGGTGAAGGATAGCTATAACATTGATGCGATCGCTTGTGCAATTGGTACGGCTGCGATTACTGACCAAGCTTATAAAAATGCTTGTGTGGCAAAAATTAAAGCCTCACGAAATCAGCTAGCAACAGACTTAAAAGAATTAAGTTTTCATATTTGGGACTCCCAAGCTAACTTTTTGCTGGCACAGCCTCCACAAAGAAATGCGGAATATCTCTATCAAAAACTGAAGGAACGGGGAATTTTAATCCGCTACTTCAAGCAGCCTGGACTAGATGATAAATTACGCATCACTGTTGGCACTGATGAACAAAATCAGGCTTTAGTGGAGGCGCTGATTTATTTGTTGAGGAGTGGGGATTAGGAAAAGATAAATTTTTATTGCTCAATACCCAGACAATTACCAGATTGTAAAGGCTTGAGATACCAATTTTAGCGATCGCATATCCCTACGGCCGCGATAAAATTCTCAAGCACAACAGCGCACTTCATACCAATGCAAATTAACTGGCAAACTGCCAAAACCTACGAAGATATCCTGTATCAAAAAACTGATGGCATTGCGAAAATCACCATCAACCGTCCCCACAAACGCAATGCTTTCCGTCCTGAAACAGTCTTTGAACTGTACGACGCTTTTTGTAATGCACGTGAAGATACTACTATTGGTGTTGTCCTATTTACTGGCTATGGCCCGCATACTGATGGCAAATATGCCTTCTGTTCTGGTGGCGATCAAAGCGTGCGCGGACATGCAGGTTATGTGGATGATACTGGCATCCCTCGCTTGAATGTGCTAGACTTACAACGCCTGATTCGTTCCATGCCAAAAGTGGTGATTGCTTTAGTCGCTGGATATGCGATCGGTGGTGGACACGTCTTACACTTGATTTGCGACCTGACCATCGCTGCCGATAACGCTATTTTTGGACAAACTGGCCCCAAAGTCGGCAGTTTCGACGGTGGTTTTGGAGCCAGCTATCTCGCCCGGATTGTGGGACAAAAAAAAGCTAGAGAAATTTGGTTTCTCTGCCGCCAATATAATGCACAACAAGCTCTAGAAATGGGCTTAATTAATTGTGTCGTCCCAGTGGAACAACTAGAAGCGGAAGGTATTCAATGGGCGCAAGAGATTTTAGAAAAAAGTCCGATCGCAATTCGGTGTCTCAAAGCCGCCTTCAACGCTGATTGTGACGGACAAGCTGGTTTACAAGAACTCGCTGGCAATGCCACCCTACTTTATTACATGACAGAAGAAGGTTCTGAAGGCAAACAAGCCTTTCTCGAAAAGCGTCCACCAGATTTTCGCTCTTTTCCTTGGCTACCTTAGAATTGCAAAAATCGCACCCTTTATAGAGGTGCGATTTTTGTAGATGTCAACATCTACAGCGTGAAGACCATGTTACGGAATTTAGCTGAAGTTTAATTACGAATTACGAATTATTAATGGCTCATAGTTAATCTGTGGTTACTCAATTTGAGGTACAATCGTAAGCCTGCCACTAAATGACAATGCTTGCTGACAGGAGATGCTTCTATGGCCCGGATGTATTATGACGAAGATGCCAATTTAGACCTTTTGGCGGGAAAAACTATTGCTATCATCGGCTATGGTTCCCAAGGTCATGCCCACGCTCTCAATCTCAAAGATAGTGGTTTGAATGTGATTGTGGGACTATATCCGGGTAGTAAGTCAGTAGCAAAAGCTGAAGCTGCTGGGTTAACTGTGAAGAATGTCGCAGATGCTGCTAATGCTGCTGACTTTATTATGATTTTGTTACCTGATGAAGTCCAAAAAACGATTTACAAAAACGAGATTGAACCAAATCTCCAAGAAGGGAATGTCTTAGCCTTTGCCCACGGCTTCAATATTCACTTTGGGCAAGTTGTACCACCTGCTAATGTAGATGTGGTGATGGTAGCACCCAAAGGGCCGGGGCATTTGGTAAGGCGGACTTATGAAAGTGGGGAAGGTGTACCGGCCCTGTTTGCAGTTTATCAGGATGCTAGTGGTCAGGCACGCGATCGCGCGATGTCTTATGCTAAAGGTATCGGTGGGACTCGCGCTGGTGTTCTCGAAACTACTTTCCGTGAGGAAACCGAAACTGATTTATTTGGCGAACAAGCGGTATTGTGCGGTGGTTTGAGTGCTTTAATCAAAGCTGGATTTGAAACTTTGGTAGAAGCTGGTTATCAACCAGAATTGGCTTATTTTGAATGTCTGCATGAAGTCAAGCTGATTGTTGACTTGGTTGTGGAAGGTGGTTTAGCCAAAATGCGCGACAGCATTTCTAACACAGCTGAATATGGTGATTATACCCGTGGCCCGCGAATTGTTACCGAACAAACCAAAGCTGAAATGCAGAAAATTCTCAGCGAAATTCAATCTGGGCAATTTGCACGGGAATTTGTTCTAGAAAACCAAGCCGGTAAACCAGGATTTACCGCTTTGCGTCGTAAAGAAGCTGAACACAAAATTGAAGAAGTTGGTAAAGATTTACGCGCTATGTTTAGCTGGTTGAAAAAGGCTTAGGCAAAAAAAAGACAATTATCCAAGCCCCGCTTCCATTCCTCTCCCCGAAAGATGGAGAGGCTTTGAATTCCTCCTTACGAGTCGTGATGCGTAAAGCCCCCGCGCTTCAGCCGGGGGATATAAGCGAACGGCTGAATTTATTCAGCCATGATGAGGGTCATTGATATACTCTAAAACTTTCTGAGTGCTAACTTTTCCTGTAGTGTCAAACATATATGAATGTGTCCACAAGCTAGGTAGTCTCATTAGTTCTGGGAACTCTTGTCTTAAATATCTTGATGAGCGACCTTTGAAAGCCTTGACCACCTGAGCGATTGAATGATGCGGATCATATTCTACTAATAGATGTACATGATCTGGTACAATTTCCATTGCCTTAATCACCCACTTGTTATCGTTAGCGACAGACTGGAATATTTGAATGCATCGAAGCTTTAAATCTTCTTTGTTGGCAAATACCCTTCTACGTCTACATGGTATCCAAACTAAGTGAACCGTTGCTAATCCTAAACAGTGATTGTAATGATTATATACAGATTTCATGTAGATGAGTATTGATTGTCTACACCATTCATGGTACTATAAAATCATGAAAACACTGAAGTTCAAGTTATATCAACACAAGCGAAATAGATTCCTCAAACGGTCAATCAATGCTGCTGGGGTAATTTATAATCACTGTATTGCTCTCCACAGACGCTATTATCGAATGTGGGAAAAACACTTGAACTGTGCAAAACTTCAGGCTCATATTGCCAAATTACGGAAACGCAAAGAGTTCTGGCAGACGGTAGGTTCTCAGGCAGTACAAGATATTTGTCAACGGATTGAGAAAGCCTACCAGTTATTTTTTAAACACAATAAAAAGGGAGTTAGACCACCGGGGTTTAAGAAGGTTAAGAAATACAAATCATTCACCTTAAAGCAAGCCGGCTATAAGTTTTTGGGTGGTAATCGAGTCAAAATCGGGAATCGGACTTATCAATTTTGGAAGTCTAGGGAAATTGAGGGAACAGTCAAGACACTAACTATTAAACGCACACCATTGGGTGAATTGTTTATGGTAGTGGTGGT
>CAZZZY010000525.1:0-4979 GCA_964658545.1 uncultured Acetobacteraceae bacterium
AATGACCAATGACTAAAACTGCATGGGTGTTTCCCGGACAAGGTTCTCAAGCACTGGGAATGGGAATAGATTTATTAGATATAACCTCTGCTAAAGACAAATTTGCCCAAGCTGAGGAAATGTTGGGCTGGTCTGTAACCGAAATCTGTCAAAACGAAGAAGTAAAGTTATCACAGACGCTATACACTCAGCCAATTCTTTATGTAGTAGAAAGCATTCTTGCTGACCTTCTCCGAGAACGAGGACACCAGCCAGATTTAGTTGCTGGTCACAGTTTGGGAGAATATTCTGCCCTTTACGTAGCGGGTGTCTTTGAGTGGTCGGCTGGTTTATATCTAGTAAAGCGTCGTGCAGAACTTATGGATAGTGCCGTCGGTGGGATGATGGCGGCTTTGATGAACTTTGACCGCGAAGAGTTGGAAAAAGTCATTGCCCAAACGCCTGATGTGGTGCTAGCAAATGACAATAGTTCGGCTCAGGTGGTAATTTCAGGTACGACTGAGGCAGTACAAGCAGTGATGGCTCAAGTGAAAGCCAAGCGTGCTATTCCCCTAAAAGTTTCTGGAGCGTTTCACTCACATCTAATCGCACCTGCGGCTGCCCAATTCCAAGATATACTCGAATCCGTGGAATTTCAGCCAGCTAATGTACCAGTGTTGTCTAATGTAGAACCAATTCCGTCTATTGATGCCGAGATTTTAAAGCAGCGCCTGAACAAACAAATGACTGGTTCTGTAAGATGGCGAGAAATTTCTCTGCAATTACCAGCTAATGGTATCCAGCGAGTAGTAGAAGTTGGCCCTGGTAAAGTCCTCACTGGCTTGATTAAACGTAGTAGCCCTGAATTAATATTAGAAAATATCCAGAGTGCTGCTAATTTGCCTGTTTAATTTTTTTAGCATTTCATTTCAATGAAAAATTCTGTACCCTGACCTAAAACAGAGTTAAAAGTCAATTTGCCATTGTGGGTTTCTTCGATAAATTGCCGAGCGATCGCTATCCGCAAAAACTCCGTAAGATTTCGTAGGTTTTCCCCTGTTCCCCATTCTTTCAGAGAAATTCCCCCAAAGTCTTCCATCACCAACGCATAGCGATTTTAATCCGCTTGGAGGCTATAAGTTTGGATGATTAGAGGTGAGTTGAGATTTTTACCAAAAAGAGCCAATAACTATACTGGAATTTCAATAATAAATTCCGTTCCTTCACCTAGAACCGAGTTACAACTCAATTTACCCTTGTGGGTTTCCTCAACGATTTGCCGAGCGATCGCTAACCCTAATCCCGTACCTTTACCCACAGCTTTCGTAGTAAATAAATGGTCAAAAATCTTTTGTTTCACTTCTTCACTCATCCCTTTGCCATTATCAGCGATCGCAATTTTCACACCTTCACTTTCCAGAGAGGTTTTAATTGTAATGCGGTTAGGATTGGTCTTGATTTCTTCAAAACTTCGCCCAGTATTTGATTCTTCTATTGCATCAATCGCATTTGCCAAAATATTCATAAACACCTGATTTAATTGTCCAGGAAAACATTCAAGTTGGGGCAAATTAGCATACTCAGTTATTACTTCAATTGCTGGACGTTGTTCGTTTGCTTTGAGGCGATGTTTGAGAATTAAAATCGTACTATCGATACCTTCGTGGATATTAAAGGGCACTTTATAATCTTTATCAGCACGGGAGAAAGTGCGAAGACTATGACTGATGGATGTGATGCGATCGCCGCCATCTTTCATGGCTCTGATTAACTTGGGTAAATCATCCCGTAAATATTCTAGGTCGATTGTCTCTAATTCTTCTTCAATTTCCGTCCCTGGTTGAGGGAATTGCTCGTTGTAGAGGTCAATCAACCCAAAGAGGTCATTGATGGAATTTTGGACAGCACCAACGTTGCCAATAATGCAGCCGACGGGATTGTTGATTTCGTGAGCAACTCCGGCGACTAAGTTCCCCAAGGCTGACATTTTTTCACTTTGGACAATTTTCAACTGGGCTTGTTGCAGGTCGGTGAGGGTCTGCTTGACTTGATTGTAAAGCCGAGCATTTTCTAGAGAAATAGCCGCTTGGGTGCAGAGGAAGTCGAGAATAATGATGCGATCGCTGGTAAACACACCACTGGTTAAGCGATTCTTGAGATACAAAATACCGACCAAATGTCCTTGATTGAGAATGGGTAAACACAGCACACTTTTAGGCTGGCGTAGTCTCAAATAATCCTCAATTACAGGTAAATCGGTTTCTAAATCGTCAATCACCACGACTTGTTGAGTGTTTTTGACATATTGAATCAGTTTGACGGGGACATTGGGGTTGTTTTCCAGGGGATCGGAGTACAGTTCAGTTTCGGTGGGTGTGGCGATCGCCCGCACTTCCCAGACTTGATTCTCATTGGGTAAGATTAAGGCACAGCGATCGCCCCCCGAATTTTGGAGAATAATTTGGGTCAGTTGGTAGATCAGATCCTCTAACTGAATCACCCGCGAAAGTGCTTGGGAGGCTTTGAGAATGGCAGCAAAATCGAGGGTTGTATTGATGCTGGAACTGCTAGAACTTTTGCGGGTGCTGGAGTGAAGCGAATAGGCGGGAGATGCGATCGTTGTTAGTGTGCCTAACATCATCAGTGAGAGTTCAGACTGCTGCAAAATCGGGCAAAGCAATTCGGGATAGCGGGTTTCCAAATCATCAGTTTTGGCTTTGGCTCCCCAGTGGGCATAGCAGTAATAGGCTGCTTGCATATAGCTGGCGGCAACTTTTTCTTTACCCCAGTCAAGATAGAATTTAGCTGCTAGTTCGTTAGCTAAGGCTTCTTCCTGGATATATTCGTTGGCTTTGGCTCCAGATATGGCGCGATCGTACAGATCCTGAGCCTTAGCGAATTGCTCCAACACTCGATACCTTTCTGCTTCTACCAGATGAAACTTATGCAACGTATTCATAGGGGCAGAACTTGCCCACTTTTTCAGCTTTTTCTGGTTTTGAGTAACCTGATGCAGGATTTGTTTCTGGGCTGCTTTACTGCTCTCAAAATATATCGCTAGTCGTGCCAAGGAATCGTAGAAACAGAACAACAAACTGATGCCTATTGAGACCCCACCCTCTTCAAATTGTTTGGCAATAGTAGCTTGCTTGACTGCCTCTGAGAACTCCCCAAACAAATAATTTAGATAGGTCTGATTGACATAATAAAAAAATACTCCGGTGCGATCGCCTGCCGCTTCTTGGATATCATTTTGGGCGGCTGAATAGGCATCACCATCAAGACTGCTAGGGTTGGGAGACTCACCCAATAATTTCATCACAACTTGGCGATACATATTAGTGAGAATCAAAGGATTGTGCTGTTTTGATTGTGTGATGATTGCACTATATTGGTTGAGAAGAGGCGCTAATTCCGAGAGATTATGCCCACTCCAGCACAAATGAATGCCTCGGAGAGCCGCAGACCAACTTGCATACTCAAAATCACCAATTTCTAATCCAATTTGGTATGCCTCTTGTAGTCCTATTAGGGTAGACCGGAGATGATCTTTCCAGTGCAAGATAGAAATATTCATAGTAAATATAACTTTAGGTCGCACTTCTTTAACATTGAACTTTTCTAAAATTTCTAAGGACAAGCAACCAAATTTATAACCTTCGTCAGCATCACCCAATACTCCGCAGACAATCACTCCATAGCAGACGTAGCCATAGGCGGAAAGAGCGGTATTACCATACTGCACGGATAAATTAACTTGTTGGAAAGTCAGCAGGGGGAATAGTTTTGGCGCACTAATAAAGGCAGTACTGGAGGCACTGGATAGAATTCGCATTGCCGCTAATTTTTCTGGCTGGGACATGGTGGGCAGATGCAATAAGTCAGACGGTTTCTTCCTCCCTAAAATCAGTTTGGTTTTGGCTAACTCCAACAGAGTTTGTAGCATGGTTGGGGTTTGAGGCAACTGGATACCGAGTTGACTCAGGACATTTAGACTAGTCTGGATTGATTCTGTAAGCCGATTCTGTGCCACATAAGCCTGAATTTGAGTCTCGTAGGTGGTGATTTTATCTAACAGGGTTTTAGCTGATTGGAGGGTGAGGTCGGCGATCTCCTCCATTTTTGCAAACTGCTTTCTTAAATAGGCGATCTCAGCAGTTATGTCATGCAAGGCAAGGGTCAATTCATACTGCGACTGCCAGCAATCTGGCTCCAGCAACTCCATGCCGATGGTGCAATAGGCGATCGCCGCACCATAAGCGGTTGACAATTTTGCTTTGCGTCCAGCAGCTAGATTGAGTTGTGCTAATTCTGTGAGTTGTGATGGTTCAGTAATCAGGGATTTGCCAACATTGAGATGATTGAGAATATCAAAGAGTTTGTCTTCTCTTGTGGTTGGTGAGGTATCTTGCAGCAAAAGTTGCCCGATTTTCAGATGGGTGGCTTGTTTTTGGTTATCGGGAATTAGGGAATAGGCGGCTTGCTGGACGCGATCGTGGAGAAACTTATAATTTAGGCTAATCTGCTGTGTGTTTTGGGTTGTATCCGGTTCGCCCACATAGAACTTATAAATTTCACTTTGGGGAATAATTAGCCCTTCCTGCAAGGCTTTCCAGAGGGCGACGGCGGCATCCGATTCAGATTGTTGGGAGACGATCGCCAAGGTATTCAAATCAAACTGTGCGCCGATACAAGCGGCTAATTTGAGAATATCTTGGGTATCAGAGGGCAGTTTTTGTAACTGTGATGCCATAAATCCCACGACATCATCAGTGATTGCTAGGGCTTTGACTTGAGCAATATCACACTGCCAATACCGTGTTTCCCAGTCGAAAGTAATCAATCCATCTTGATACAATGCTTTGAGAAACTGGGTAGCAAAAAAGGGATTGCCTTTTGTTTTCAGGGCAATCAGTTCTGTCAAGGCTTGAGCGCTCAAAATATTGCAGTTGAGCGTGTCAGCGACTAGCTTGTTTAAGCTACCCTGACTGAGGGGACGC
>CAZZZY010000526.1:0-4979 GCA_964658545.1 uncultured Acetobacteraceae bacterium
TGCCTTTTTACTTTTGCCTTGTTGTACTAGCTACAATAAAATACTCTTGCTTTTTAGTTTTTAGTTTTTGTCAAACATGGCTGTAGCAAAAAACTTAAACTCTTATATTGTCACCAAAGCGGATTTTCAGATAGTCGTCTTCCATCTTTGCCCCTCCTGGTTGTAGTGCTGCTAAGGCTTGCGGCAAAACCAAGTTACGACGATGGTTGCCAATAGTAATGTTTAATTCGTCTCCATTTTTACTGAGTTGAACTTGGTTTTTAGGAATCCCAGGTAAATAAATTTCTAAACTGTATTGGTTTTCCTCTTGCACGACTCTCATGGTCGTTTCTTTGTAATAAACCTGAGTTGGATCTTCATCTTTATAAAGAGTTTCTTTCAGGCGTTCTAATGCAGCTAGTCCACACATTTCTTCAGAAAAAAGTGGAACTTCCTTCACCGGTAGAGGGTGGAAATTATCATGAATTTCCTGGCGATATTGCTCCTGACTTTCTTTCCAACGTTGGAAAAATGGATCTTGGACAACACTTGGAATAATCCGATTAGCCACAACTAAATCTGTTGCAACATTATACAAACTCAGATAAGCATGGGCACGCAGAGACTCTTTAATCACCATTTTTTCAGGATTTGTAACCAGACGCACAGAGGTTTGAGTATTGTCTGTTAATACTTTTTCCAGAGCTTCAATTTGTTCATAAAACTCATAAGGTGCATCCATCACCTCTTTATCTGGTAGCGAAAAACCAGCAATTGGTCTAAAAAAAGGTTCAACCAAAGGGCGAAGTGCTACCGAGATGTTTTGAAATGGTTTGTAAAAACGGCGCATATACCAACCACCGACTTCAGGTAAACTCAGCAAGCGCAGTGCAGTACCAGTGGGGGCTGAGTCGATAATTAAGACATCAAACTCACCTTCATCATAATGACGTTTCATCCTTACCAAGCCAAAAATCTCATCCATGCCTGGTAAGATTGCCAATTCTTCTGCCTGCACGCCGTCTAAACCCCTTGCCTGTAAAACTTGGGTAATGTAACGTTTCACAGCACCCCAGTTACCCTCCAGTTCTTGCAGCGCATCCAGTTCTGCACCCCAAAGATTTGGGCGAATTTTTCGGGGTGCATGGCCCATTTCTATGTCAAAACTATCTGCCAGGGAATGAGCGGGATCTGTACTTAAAACCAATGTCTGATAGCCTAGTTCCGCACAACGCAGTCCAGTTGCAGCAGCGACGGAAGTTTTGCCCACGCCACCTTTACCAGTCATCAAAATTACACGCATAATTACACAATATCAATACTTTCAGAGTTTTATCTCATTAAAATGCTCACGCAATACTCAAATACCCTGGTTTTAGCACTTGAGTATGAGCGATTAGTATAATTTACTACTCAATAGCTCTGCTCAACTGATGCTCAACTTTGGGAGCGAGAATCTACCTCTATCTTATATGTCAAAAGTTGTTAGAGAAATACTCCAAGAACTATGAGTATATAAACACCCATAAAAAAGCACCCCATTAAGGGATGCCGTAAGCTAATTGTGATAGTGCCGTAAGCTATTCACCTAGCAGGTACATCACTTCCTCTAGCTTCTGCTTTGCCTTGTACAACCTGAGTTCGACGTAAAAAAAGACTAAAAACTAAGCAGAGTAAACTTTGTAGCAATACAGGGTTATGTCATTTAATGTCAACAAGACTTTATAAATGAGAATTATAATAATTTAGACATTATTAGTACTTAAATAAACAATAATGAATTTGTGATAAATTCATTATCGAAATGTGGCATAATTTATCCTAGTCCGCCTGATAGCTAACTAGAACTGTTTGAAATAGGAGATATACAATGCGGAAGAGCTATCTGTTATTAGCAGCCTTGGTAGTAAGTATTGGTGTATTCAATCAAAGTGTTTTAGCACAGAGTAGTAGTCTCACGTATGCAGAACCAGTAAGACAATACGCAAGGTTGTTGTCTGCCTGCTTATATTACCAAAATGTTATGTCATGTAATCAAGCTTCATACATCTTGGGAACTTTAAGGGTAAGGTGTAGAATTGATAATGACCGACAAGCGTGCGCGGCCGTTAACGCGATCAACAGTGGACGCCGAAGATTCGTGGGGTTTTGACGGAGAGAGTTAAGATTTAGACAATTGAAAAATATCTCCCAAATTCAACATACTCGCCACCGCAGCATTTGTAATTTCATAGTTAATGTTATTGCTGGTTTAATTGCTTATACATATCAAGATAAAAAACCTTCATTAAATATAACAATAGAAGATTTAGATTCACTACAAGAGTCACATTTCTTAAGAGATGAAACTTTGGCGATCACTATCATCTGAGGGACTTCAAAAAAACTCCATCTTTACTTCAGGATAAGTAATTATAGATTGTGTGATTATTTCATTCTTAAAAATTACTGATTTAATCACACAATCATTACCCTCAGCTTTTGATTCTGTTCTTAATTCAAAACTCTTCCTATAATTAACTCCGGGAGTTAATTATATCGATTTTTTATGACTCATCTCGATAATGAATTTGTGATGAATTCATTATTCTTTCTTCAAGTACCAAGAGTGTCTAAATCGACACTTATTCTCATTTTTAGAATCTTATTGACATGAAGCCCTACAACCCTGTATTGCTATAAAGCTTACTCTGTCTAGTTTTTAGTCCTTTTTTTACGTCGAACTCAGGTTTGTACAGGTTGATCAGCTTCTCTTGCTCCCATCTGTCAGGATAACTGAATCGCTTATCCTCTAGGGTTAATTTAATCAGCGCTGCTTGCTCATCTGTGGGTGAATTCATTTGGTCAAGTGCTGCACCGATATTCTGGAATCCCTCAAAGCTGAGTCTCCTTAGTCCAATACTTTTCTGTAGTTGGTGAAGTGCGATGGCCGGGAATGCAATCAAGGAAGTAATAGTAATGTAACTGGTTTTGTAACCAGCGTTGCCTGTAGGCTTGATACCGTATCGACGGCACAAGTCACGTAATTCGTTGATGGTCTTTATTTCGAGTTCTGAACGTGTAAACATAGAGTTACCTCTTGTGAAAGTGGGAATCGGTGAGTTACAAGTTTCCAGACCTTAGCTCACCGATTAAATAGTCTATTCGATTGCTATCAATCGATTCAATCTATATTTACGTTTCTACATAAATGCCTAATCCCAGAGGAACACCTGAAAATTTAGAACCGGGAAAAAGAAAAGGTGATGAACCGTTGACTGAACAGGTTAATTTACGTGTTAGTAAGAGCATGAAAGAAGGGATACAACAGCAAGACGACCCGCCCCAATTTTGTAGAGATGCTATTCAAGAGAAGCTAGATAGGAACAAAGGGAAGTAAGCCAAAGTTCTTGGAGAAATACTCCAAGAACTTTCAGCATTTAGCTAGACAGAATGGTGCATTCGAGTTTAATTCTGATTCCAGAGACTAATAAATTCTTTATAGATGGCCGGGGTGATCTGACTTTGTAAGTGATTTAGTGCATCTCGATGGTTTTGATTGTTGTCATCATAATAAGTGAACAAATTTGTCAACTTGACAATCTCAGGATTTTGATCGTTTGTCCCCCTCCATTGGTTAGTAACTTTGTGTAAAACGTCCTTGGGTAGATTTTGTTGTAAGTTATTTAGGGCTGCGATGTAAGAGGGATTTTGAGGATTTTTTTTAAATTGGAAACACAAATCTATCAGCTTGATTTGTGTCTGAGGCTGCGACTGGGGCTTATCTGTTAGGCTAGGTTGCTGTAGAATTTGACGCTGTTCAATAGTGGCAATACCATTTTCAGTTAAACCCTGAGATTTCTGAAATTTCTTGACTGCTGTATAAGTGGCTGGCCCATAAAAAGGCTTGTCTGGAGGAATTTCGGCATTGGTTGCGAACCCGTGAAACTTCAATCTATTCTGAAGTCCTTTCACTGTATCTTCCATTACAGTTCGAGTCTCAGAATCGGCGTTACCGTTAACCACAAGTTTTTGTGAGTACTGTTTCTGAAACTTTTTAATCGCTTCTTCAGTAAGATCATCTGTCAAGGAGTTGTTATTGCGCTTCCAGGGAGCGAATCTTGTGAGATCAGGATTAGGGTCAATTTCAGGAGCTAAATATCCTAGACCGATCAATATATGACGGATGACTTCAGGGCTACTAACGGCCATGCTTTTTGGTTCCTTTGGTACTAAACTACCATTTAATGTATCTTGTTTTACAAAAATTAAGTTAATTGCCCCTACAGGGTGCTGTTTTGCGTGAGTCCATAGGTGCATCTTCATCAAGAATTGGTATCAGTAGCCAAAAAACCAAACTCCGATTTAATATTCCAGCGCTTACCGTCGTGAAGCAGTAGCGTTAATTTGTCAGCAATAAACTCAAAATGTAGCTGACGCTTTTCAAACTCTGGCCAAGCAGCTTTAAAGTTTTGCTTTTTTAAATCCCGAAACGCAACCGTTATATGGGGCGCAAAAGGGCGGGTTTTAGAAACCTTGTCACCAATTTCCAAGTTCCTTTCTGTATAAGCCATTAAATCAGTTTGCAAACTCAAAAGCTCTTGACTTTTGACTACATTGATGTATATGACATGAGGCGCAAAGGCATCAAACCCCTGAAGTGTAATTGCTACTGGCTGTTGTCCATTAGCAAACTCCTGCAAGGATGCTTCTAGCATTGGCAAGTTAGCATTTGCCCATTCAAAGGGTGGTTGCAGGGTAATATGAGGCGGAGAGTTTAGTGCCCCGCTACTAGCATAGCGAGCGGCAAAGTACTGCTTAATCTGGTTGGCGTAGTCTTGAATGTCTTGCGGTGGTAAAAGGGCGACAAAAAAACGGCTCATCTATATTAGACATCTCCGAAAAAGAAAAAGACCCCTCTCCAAACCTCTCCCCGAAGCGGAGAGAGGCTTTAAAACCCCCCAACGCTAGTAGGGAAGGGGGGAAGGGGGGTTAGGTCTGCGTATAATTATGTGGTATCT
>CAZZZY010000527.1:0-4969 GCA_964658545.1 uncultured Acetobacteraceae bacterium
ACAAGAACTGCAATTTGAAACTGTATTCTAGCATTCTCCACAAGGTGAAGTGCAGTTCCGTTCTCGGTTTGGTTTAGCGGTAATTCAAAATTTAACAGTACAAGGTCAAACACTATCTTGGAGTTTTGATAATAACGAAACTGCCGCTAGTATCAATTTTAAAGAAACTAGTGAAGATAGCTATTTTTGGGAAGAGAATCAAACAGGCAAGTTATTTGAGGGATGGTTGAATTATCCCAATGAAGGCAGAATAGATTTTCGAGGTAGGTTTGTAATTAGTGATGATTTTCCTCCAGTTGAAGAGTTCATATTTGAAGTAGCAACCATCATTATTGAATTGGAGCTAGAAATACAACGCTTTGAAGTAGCAACCATTGAACTGGAGAGAAAATTGAGTGCTTTGGGAAGAAAAGCACCAGTAATCAAGCGTAGTCGTCAGCAAGCTCACTGTTTTATCGAAGACTTACGCAATGGTGTTGAGCTAGAAATGGTCTCCATCCCCGAAGGTAGTTTTCTGATGGGTTCGCCAATAAATGAACCGAAGCGTTCAAGTTATGAAAGTCCTCAACACCAAGTAACTGTTCCACCATTTTTCATGGGCAAATACCCAGTAACACAAGCACAATGGAAAGCAGTAGCAGCACTATCACAGGTGAATCGAGAACTAAACCGTGATCCATCTAAGTTTAAAGGTGCAAATCGCCCTGTAGAGCAAGTTTCTTGGTACGATGCAGTTGAGTTTTGTGATCGCCTTTCTCAATATACAGGAAAAAGCTACAGTTTACCCAGTGAAGCCGAATGGGAATATGCCTGTCGCGCCAGAACTACTACCCCATTTCATTTTGGCGAGACAATTACATCAGAACTGGCAAACTATGATGCTACAGAAGTTTATGGCGCGGGTGTAAAAGGAACCTCCAGAGGAGAGACTACACCTGTGGGCAGTTTTGAGGTAGCTAACACCTTTGGATTATACGATATGCACGGAAATGTCTGGGAATGGTGTCTCGATGATTGGCACGATAATTATGAAGGTGCGCCAACAGATGGTAGTCCGTGGTTTGATAACAAGAATGATAATTTTTATCAAAAGCAAGGACGTACCGTGCTGCGGGGCGGTTCATGGGACTACTATCCTCTAAACTGCCGTTCCGCGTATCGCACCTGCACCTACTCGCGCGTCAACCGCAACAACGATATTGGTTTTCGTATTGTGTGCGCTGCCGGGAGGATTCTTCGGTAGCCCTTTATACTTTAGTTCTTTTGCACTTTGCTCTTGTTTTTTTATCCTTTTTGAGTATAGCGAAGCGGAACGATCTAATTTTTTTTTTCAAAATTAAGCCTGGAAATTCTTTAAACTTACAATCAAGCAAAAAAGTAAACCAAGTCGTAATAAATGCCAAAAATAGTTATAAATCGGACACAGAAGAAAGCCAAATACTACGTAGAAGACTTGGGTAACGGAATTACGTTAGATATGATGGTGATTCCTGGCGGCAGTTTTCTAATGGGTTCGCCAGAGGATGAACTAGAGCGCAGGGATTCAGAAAGTCCTCAGCATTCAGTAACTATTCAGAATTTTTGCATGGGTAGATATCCAGTCACTCAAGCACAGTGGAAAGCCGTAGCAGCACTACCGCAAGTAAATATTGAGCTAGAAGCTGACCCATCGCGTTTCAAAGGGGATAAACGACCTGTAGAGCAAGTTTCCTGGTACCATGCGGTTGAGTTTTGCGATCGCTTATCCGACCATACAAAAAGGCAGTATCGGCTACCGAGTGAAGCAGAATGGGAATATGCGTGTAGAGCGGGAACAACTACTCCATTTCACTTTGGCGAGACAATTACAACTGATTTAGCTAATTATGACGGTACAGATGACAAAGATGGAAAATGGTCGGGTTCTTATGGACGAGGGCCAAAGGGTATCTATCGAAAAGAGACTACACCTGTGGGTAGTTTTGAGGTAGCTAACGCCTTGGGGTTGTACGATATGCACGGAAACGTCTGGGAATGGTGTCTTGACGATTGGCATGATAATTATGAAGGTGCGCCAACAGATGGAAGTGCATGGTTTGACAACGAGAATGATAATCTTTATCAAAAACAAGGAAGTGCCGTACTGCGGGGCGGTTCATGGCGCAACGCTCCTCTATACTGCCGTTCCGCGTATCGCTACTACTTCAGCACGCGCGTCAACCGCCACAGCACTCTTGGTTTTCGTATTGTGTGCGCTGCCGGGAGGATTCTTTAGTAACCCTTTACACTTTTTATCTTTTGCCCTTTATTCTTGTTTTTTTACCCTTGTTTAGTGTAGCGAAGCGGAACGATCTTTTTTTTTTGAAATTAAGGGTGGATAGAAAATAAATAATCGAGCGAAAAATAAATTAAGATTTATAAACGGAATGAAAGAATTATCGGTAATCCAAAAGACTTATGATTGTATTAAATGGTATGTGCCAATTATTGAGCGATTGCCGAAAATTCATAAGTTTTCTTTAGGAGACAGGATAATCAACCAACTGTACGATTTATTGGAGGGTTTAATTAAGGCTAAGTATGCCAAAAATAAACTGCCTCAACTAGAATCTCTCAATACAGAGTTAGATATTTTACGATATCAAACAAGAATGCTGCTCGACTTCAATAAAATATCAGTTGAGCGATACGAATATGCCATAAAATTGTTAGATGAAATTGGTACAGAGTTAGGTGGGTGGATTAAAAAACAAAGAGAGAGGGAAAAGTAAGTTTATTTAACATTAAATATAATGAAACGTTACGGCAATCTTTACCCTCAAATCATTAATTTTAAAAATATACTTTTAGCATCTCGTCAGGCACAAAAAGGCAAGAGATTTCGGGATAATATTTTAGAGTTTAATTATAATTTAGGGTTCTTCAGTACCTAGTATGCTAAATTAATAGTTAAAATGCCAGTTAAGCAAACTTCTAATTTTGAAATTATCAAAATTATTAAAGCCAAAAGCAGACCTTTTAATCTGCGATCGCCCACTCCATCTGCTCTGATCCAATCCCGCCGCGAATGTGCAAACAGCGTAACAGTCCAGTTTTACCAGGGAGCGATGCCCAACTCTTGGAGACGCTCTGCGCGTTCGGCGCAGGCTCAGGGTAAGACCTGCGGCGGTAGTGCGATTCGTTCAGTAAAAAATTTTCACCGTATTTACGGCGATAGCGTTTATTGGAGTCAGGGTTTTGATAAGGTATATATAATGCTGAATCGTAGCGAAGTTTGGAAATTATGTGCAAGTTAACAAGACGTGCCATTTGCAAGGCATTATTATTTCCAAAATGACCATCTAGTACTAAGTAGGTAAGAGGAATAAAATCACCTAATAACTTGAAAAGTGAATTAATCATTTTCTGAACCCGTAGTAATTCAGATGTTAAAATCACCTCCGTTTTATTCTTGTTCTTACTTCCTTTTGGTCGTCCACGCTTACGTTTTTCTTGAGGTTTTACCTCTAGAGTTGGTAATGGGCTACTCTTTTCTACATCATTCTTTATTTATCCTGAGCAATCCCACGGTATTAGCAAGCCGAGTTACCAGCGCGATCGCCTACAACGCTATCTTAATTGGTATGATAAGTATGGGTTATGAGTATCATGGCATCCCCTTGCAATTGATGTCTTGTCCGTCCAGTTTGATAATTGCCATTTTTGTGATTATCCAAAAAGATTAGTTCAACCAATGCACGAACCAGAATCTATAACTAGCAACTTGGGTTAATTAACCTCTGAGACGAAACAATTTTAACTTCACCGGCAAGAGCAAAATGATGACTAGCAAGGAACCGGACAAGGAAGCTCCAGCCGCAAAGCCTAAGTGGAGACCTTCCTCGCTGGTCAGATAATCTCCCAAGACCGTGCCAGTTGTACGGATAATTCCAATCAGCGCCCAGTAACGCGGCTCGTTTGTTGTCCGAGCGGAAAGTTCAAAAACAAAGACCAATGCCAGTATAATGAGCAAAAACAGCGCACCCAGTTTTAATCCTAAACCCAGATCGCTGGATATAAAGTCGCCCAATGCAGTGCCCAAAGTACTTGCTACCAGTATTGCTATCCAGTAGCGAGTGTTGGTCTTAGGCAGGAGTTTGCGTGCGTTGTTGGGAGCTGAACTGAGTGAGTCCCCTCGTTGATATGAACGACTTGTAATCAATAAGAAGGCGATTAGCACTCCAGTAAGTAGTGTAGCAACCAAGCCATTACCAAGATTCAGTGTGCGAGTTAAAAAATCACCGAGATTTGTTGCCGCAGTTCGAGTGGCCACAATGGCTGCCCAGTACCAAACTACGCTATTCCATTTAACCTTGTTTTCGGCAATGAAAATTACCGCGATCACTGCACTCAGAACTAGCAACCCACCTCCAAAACCTAGCTTCAGGTCATTTGAAACAAAGTCGCCAAATGTTGTGCCTAGTACGCTAGCAACGAGAATTGCTATCCAATAATGTGTGTCTAGCGTAGGTACGTTCTTATCCTGCATGATGGCTGTTGTCTATTTTTGGTAACAACCAAATCTTACAATGATTCTATGCGTGTGCGTACTTGTCCTATCACTAAAAAGTTCCAGTTGTTGTTCCTTAAAGCGATTTTCCATCTCCCCACGTTTACAATATTTTTGTGGGTACTTTCTTAGTTGTCAGTGAAGTGACAACGAAACGAATATCAGTAAGCCAAAAAGTTTTCCCAAAACCACTAAACGCTAGGGATACAGGAGATATCACCAATAAAAATGTCTGTAAATATAGAAAGGGAAAGCATAAAAAGCATGGGGTGAAAAAATGCGCTTATGTGACTTACAAGCTCAAAACAATGGGAAGAGTTATCAATTCTTTTGACAACTCAAAGGAACTAAGTGGCGGGGACATCGCTTGTTTGCCTCCTACGAATTATTCAGGCTGATTTTGACAAATTCAAGTAGTAACTGGTAAACTTTTAAGAATTT
>CAZZZY010000528.1:0-4955 GCA_964658545.1 uncultured Acetobacteraceae bacterium
ATGACTAATTGTAACCACGAATACTCTTTGTAAATTAATTGGTCAGCGCAAGTAAATTGGCCAGATGTATGATATTCTTGATTTATAGGGAATCTAAACCACTTCAAGCACAAAGGATCTCCAAGCACTTGCGCTGTAGTGAAGAAGCCAAATCCCATAAGTTAACCAATTGTTTGATGAACTGATGGTCTTGCTCCACAAGTCTCTGGAGGATTGTGGAAGGACTTGATCGGTAGCAGTTCTGGAGTTCGGGGGGACTTTGGTCTGCTTGCAGTTCATCAATCACTTTTGGGAGCAACCCTTTATTCTTAACAGATAGTTTTTTCTTAAATCCTCAGAAAGAATCGAAGCTTTCGCTAGTGAGCAATTGATAAATAACAGTGTTTGCAATTTAAAAAATTGGATTAAATAAACTTAATTAAACATCCAGATGGATGAAATAATGTGGCATTTAAAACTAATTAAATAGTAGTTAACAGTGATTTTTAAATTTAAAATTATTGTTATTTTCTGCTGCTGATCTACATTTATACACAGAGTTAAAAACTATTTCAAAAACTGAGTATAACGGCATACTTTTTTCTGGTGGTGACAGTGTATACAATAGCCGTAACGTAAGATTCTAACAGAAATTTGAATGTCTTGAACATTTATGCAGTTACTTTAAAAAGCTAGTTTAGCTTGAAGTTGAAACAATCCTGAAATTGGGAAAATCTTTGTCAGTATTATTGATAAAGCATTTAAAAGTTACACATTATTCAAGGATGCGATCTAAATGACTAAACCGAAAACAATCCGTAAATCTGTTCACGATCGCATCCTAAGTACAGCATCAGGCTTGTTTTATCGAGAAGGAATTCGCAACGTTGGCATTGACAGAATTGTTGCGGAATCTGGTGTTGCTAAAATGTCCCTCTACAATCATTTCAAGTCAAAAGATGCCTTGATTGAAGCGTGGCTGCGACAACAGGATCAAGAATGGTGCGAATGGCTCAAAACCACGATTGAGCAACGAGCTTCTAACCCATCCCAACAACTATTGGCAATATTTGATGCCCTGCGGGAATGGTTTGAGGGGCCAGATTTTCGAGGTTGTGCATTCATTAATGCTTCAGTGGAACTAGCCAATGCTGACCATCCTGGACATCGAGTGGCATTGGAGCATCAACAATCGATTTACCACTATATCAAGAGCCTAGCTCAAGCCGCAGAAGTTTCATCACCAGAACAGTTAGCCCGACAACTGCTTCTGTTGGTGCAAGGTGCGATCGTAGTTGCGATGATGGAAGGAAGTTGGTCAACCGCTTCACAGGCGAAAAAAGTGGCAGCAATGTTAATCCAGGCTGCACCAAAATCCAGCGTGACCGAAACAGTGTTGATTGAGAATATGAATTTATCTCACGCAGACACGCAGAGGCGCAGAGAGAATGAGGAGTTTTAGATCTTAATAAATAGATATCATCTGTTGTCTGTGCAACGCTAAATCGTCTATGTTTTTTAAACAAAATGTGTATCTTTAGGATTGTAGGGTTGCGATCGGAACCGCTATACCAGTATATTGAATGCCAAAAGTGTCATAATCTTACTTATAAACATTTATCGGACTATAAACATTGTGGAACTTCTCAAGATTCCAGTCATTTGTAATCAGTGAAGTAGTTAATCGGTATTTTTAACTTAGATATGGAAAAAGTAGAAATAGCCAATCAACAGAGTCAGTCACCGCTTTATTTTCTCAAAAATCTGTTGATTGCTCGTTGGCGATCGCTCTTACTCCTCTTGATAGGAGTATATTTACCTTTGCAGGTCTTTGAAATTCTGACAGTGAAGATATGGGAAAATCAAGCAGGCTTACCGTGGGATGCGCCTATTTTGTTAGCAGTTCATTCTACAGCCAATCCACAGCTTGATGTTTTAGCGGTGACGCTGGCTATAATTGGGTTGCCTTGGACGGCGATACCGATTTTGGGTGCGATCGCAATTATATTACTACTTCAAAAACGCTGGCGATCGGTAGCTTATTTACTCACCGTCTCAGTGGGAAGCATCATCATCAATCGCATAGCAAAGGAATTAATGCATCGAGTGCGTCCCCATTTGTGGCAGTCCATTGCACCTGAGTCTGGTTTTGCATTTCCCAGCGCTCATGCTATGACGAGTATAACTCTGGTAGCAATTTTGCTTTTCTTAACTTGGGCTAGCTCTTGGCGCTGGTTAGTTCTCATCTTCGGTAACTTATATATAATAGCTATTGCGTGGTGTCGTCTTTATCTGGGGGTGCATTTTCCCAGTGACATTATCGCAGGCTGGACGGTTGCATTAGGTTGGACAATTGGCGTTAGTCTAATTATCAAACCGTATACAATCAAAGTCCAATCCGTAGATAGCGAACGCCCCAATGATGAAACTACCTTACTCCCTGAAGAAAGAAAGTTGATAAGTAAGAAGTAATATTATGTCCGTTTATAGCGGTGTACAGTTGAGTGAGATCCAAAAACTTTGCTGAAATGACTTGACAGTAAGGACTTTGGTGTTCTCATCCAACCGATAACCGCTATAGAAGTTGTTTTCAGAGTGTTGAAATGCATCCAAAAATCAATTGTTCAGCTCTATTACCATCGGAAGCATCCACTTTTGGAAGAAACACCGGGCGATTGGAAATCGCGGCTACACAAACAAAGTCCGCCTTCGCGGGTTTAATTTGTATAGCCCCAGGCTCCCATTACAATCCTTGCAAAATATTATTAATTGAACTTATGTTTTGTTTAATTTGTTCTGTCAGAGAAGTTTTTAATAATTCAAAGGTTTCGGCTGAAAAATTGAGTAATCCCAAAGCATATAAGAGGCTGGAAATACCAATAATTAGAGCCAGAAATCTCCCGAAACAACCGGGATTAATTTCAATAAAACCTAACTTAGATTGCCCGATGACAGCAATCGTTATAAAAACAACCCCTGCTATTAAAAATGTGCTATTTGGAGTTAAATCTGTCATTGTCTAGATGAAGATGCTTCAATATTTTTATTGTAGCTATTATTTAGTTAAAAATTCGGATCTGGCTATATGTAAAACTAAAAGATTTTGCTACTTAACATCTACCCACCCTAATTAAAAGAGGCTCTGGCTATTAGATTCTCGGTGTTGACTCTCATCATATGCTATAATTTAGGAACATACAGCGTATTTGAAGTTAGGTTAGGTACACAACCTAAATCTCAAAGCCTTGCATAAAGCTTGTTTGCCTTCTAAATTCTGCTGGATATTCTGAGTTTTAAAGCATATTGAACTTGTTAAAAATTCAGCATCAAAAATTTTATCACTTCCGTACTAGACTTCGGTTTAGTTTATATACTAAAATACACTAAGCCGAGAGGAATAATGGGTTTTTATGGAAAGCTTCCAAAACATCAGTCAAGAGTTGAATGTAACAGGAGACACAACTCTGGAGGACTTACAACAGTCTACTCCACAAGAGTCCAAAAAAGACATTTTCAAAAAACTCAGAGGTGGATTTTTTTTGGTACTGGGATATTTATTGTCACCCCTATGTTGGTGGAATGACCTACTATTTAATCTGCCAATAGCTTATGGTTTTGGCTATGTATGTAGTTTACTGTCCCCAAAATTACTTCTACCTTGTTCAATTATAGGATACTGGCTCTCTAATATTGTCGGAATTCTCTTGATGCAATTTGGTTCTAAGGACATTTTTCAAAAAGAACCTCAAGAGCATAACCTCAAGAAAGAATTATTCACTGGTCTGATTTCTTCAACAGTTTATACTCTGTTGATTATGCTATTGATCCAGTTGAAGATTATTGATTCTCCCATTTTATTCTCCAACGGTTAATTTAGTCGCTCGCATTTCTACAGAACAAAAATATCCCCGACTTCTTCAAGAATCGGGGTTATGAGCCTATGCGTAGAGAGCAAATCATTGAACTAATCAAATTTTAAAAGTTCATTTAAATTCAACAATTTTGGAGTCTCCTTACTTACAATTAATGGCAACTTACCATTCCATTTTTCTATTGCTTGCCTTTGCAGTATTTCTGGAGTTAAACCATCACGTAATAATCTGTGCGCTTCCGCCTCTCCTTTGGCTAAATTAACTTTTGCTTCAGCCTGTCTTGTTGCTTTCAGTGCGATAAACTCGGCTCGTTTTGCTTCTTGTTCAGCAATCTGCTTCGCCTCTACCGCCTCATCAAATCGCTCGGAAAAATGGACGTGAACTAGAGAAATATCATCAACTGCAACGTGATAACTAGCCAGTCGTGTAGACAATGCATCATCTACTCCACCTTTGACTTCTCCTCGTTTAGTAATAATTTCTTCAGCAGTATACTTGGCCATTATTGCTTTTAGGACTTCTTCAACTGCTGGGTTAATAATCCGCATAACTACAGCTTGTTCATCTCCAATTTCTTGAAAAATGGCATTCACTTCCTGGGGAATAATATGCCAATTGAGAGCTACATCTGCGAAAACATTTTGTAAATCTTTGGAAGAAGCTTCAGCCGAAATTTCCTGTTTTTGAACTCGAATACTCAATTTTTTTACAGTATTGACAACAGGAACAATTAAGTGAAGTCCCTCTCCTAATATCTGGTTTTGTACTTCGCCAAATTTCATTAATACACCACGTTCGCCTGCATTGACAATCACGCAAGGCGTAAGCAAGAGAGTTATCAGGAACAAAAGAGCAGTCAGTTTACCTGCACTGTTAAAAGTTGTATTTTTGATCATCTGTGTGAAATATGTATGCGTCTGCTATAGAGACACATATTTAGGAGTTGTAAGCTTCTTCCCGTCATGCTCTTATAACTTTGGCTCTAAGTCAATTTTTATCTCACTATAGACAAGGTAACAAATCAGTATTACCAATAAGTAGCAAGTTTTTAAATGATAGGTTAATGTGTTCGACATATAAATATACAGACAAGCTGCAATGTAT
>CAZZZY010000529.1:0-4951 GCA_964658545.1 uncultured Acetobacteraceae bacterium
CTCCAGACGCAGAGTACACAGAGAGAAGAAAAAAACGCTTAACCCAAGCGTATTGCACTTTATCCTTATTGATTCTGACCGGAGCAACGGAAAGGTCTCCGGCTCCGCTCCTGTTAGCGGATAGCTATGGTTTAGCCCATTCAGAATAGCTGAATTCTTCTTCAATCTTAGCTTTTCACCAGAACTATTAATTTTTAACGCACCTGGCTTTTCACGGGATCTGGAAAACCTCTCTGTAAATCTCTCTCCTTTTAGTAGAGAGACTTTGAATTTCCACATAAACTGAATTGTCAGTTAACGCACCAGATGTCACAATTGTAGAAGCTAAAAAAGAAAATATCAATGCATGCTTAGGTAAGTGTGTTGCAGAAATATTAGCAGCTAAATTGTTGAATGAACGTGAGGATAATAACATTCAAGAAATTTATGGAACTGTCGCCACTGGAAGTACCTGGAAGTTTTTAAAGCTCATTGGGCAAGTAGTTGAAATTGACTTGGGCGAGTATTACGATTATTATATTAATAACATAGGTAAAATAATCGGGATTTTATCTACTATTGTGATGAAAAAACTATTGTAATATGCTTGCCAAGTCAACTCTTGCAGAACAAAGAACAGTCCTACACAAAGTTAGTTGGGAAACTTTTGAAGCCTTACTAGAAGATACGGGTGAAGATAGAGGTTCTCGGTTTGCTTATGACTGCGGTGTTTTAGAAATTATGACCCCACTCTTTGAACACGAAAATCCTAAAATTCAATTTGACCGTTTTATATTCGCTTTAGCTGAAGAATTGGGGGTAGAAATTAAAAGTGCTGGTTCTACAACATTGAAGCGGAAAATATCAAAGCAGGGAATAGAACCAGATGCTTGCTACTATATACAAACTGAATCGAGAGTTAGAGGTAGGGTAAGGCTAAGTTTAGAAACAGAACCACCGCCTGATTTAGCAATTGAAATTGACATTACCAGTAGTTCAGTTAACAAATTGGGGATTTATTCAGCGTTGGGTGTAACTGAACTTTGGAGATATGATGGGCAGGATTTGAAATTTTATCAGTTGATAGAGGGGCAATATGTGGAGTGTAAGTTTAGTATTGCCTTTCCTGTAGTTTCAGTGAGTGAGATAAGCAGATTTATTGAGCAGAGTAAAAGTATGGGAGAAATTGCTTTGATCAAATCATTCCGCGCTTGGGTGAGGAAAAAGATAGGATAATGGGGTCGGTAATGCAACCTTTTTTAGGAAGAATGATGAACAAGCAATTCAAAATGATATTGCTGTGCGCTCAAGTAGGTAAAGTTGATTAAGCTCTCATCGTTTGTTAAGATTTATTGAAAATAAAATAAGTCATTAGTAAAAGTGTAATTAAAGCGATCGCTCCCCACAAAATCAACTCAAAGAATCTGGATCTATCCCCAACCTTCGCAATTCTTGTGCTAACCTGTCGGCGCGTTGTTCGGCAGCAATAGCCCGTTCTTCTGGTGTTAGATATCTGACTCCTTCTTTGTCATACCAATACAACCAATCCCGCGTAATTCCCTGATAGGTTCCTCGCTCATAACCAATTGCTAAACCTATCTCTGATAACCAAACTAGATTTCCTGGCTGCAATACATATTCCCCATTGACAAAGTGATAAACTTCTAAAGGTGGTTTTCTCCGGCGTTGAGGATTGTAGACAACATAATATAAAATTTCCATCTCAGCATAAAGTTTCTTTTTACTGGTGTATTCCCCACGCCGTCTGTGAGAAACAACTTCTAATGCCATAATTGGCATCACCTTTTCTTCCCACAACACATAACTTAAGCGCAAGTTCTCATCAAAAACTCGCTCAACTCCTAAGCTTAAAAACCCATCGGGGACAATCGGCGGTAGTTCAGGATCGTAATAAATACCCATATCAACGCCAAAAAACCAATCCATACGGCTGACCCACAGCCAAGCTAAGATGGCTTCTAGCAAGCCAGGAATCAAATGTTGTAGTTGATTATCCACAGGTTCATCGTCAGAATCGGGCAGATCCTCGGCGGAGGGTAAGCAGTGCAATGGGTTGTAATTTAACATGGTGGGTTGCGATGTCTAGGACGGGCTACGCCTACACATATTCATAGCAAACTTATAATATTGATGATATCTATCCACCTCTGACTTTTTATTGCGATAATTCCCAAGGGGGACGCGCTCTCCACTGGTTAGTTAAAGGGGGATAGATGACACTTAAGCGGTCAATTTTAATTTTTATACTGACACCGATAGCAGTTCTATTGGTAGTTTTGTCTTTATTCAGTAGTTGGCAAGAACCTCAGTTCCAAAGTCGCCTGGAACTGTACCAAACCAATATTGCTCTACAAGCCCAAGCTTGGCAATCAGAAGATAGCAACAATGACAATCTCCAGGCGATTCGGGAAGCGATACTTGGCGATCAACCTCTAGAAAGCTCCACAAAGCAGTATGAAGAGGCGCGTCAATCAGTTCAAGCTGATTTGGACACAGTTAACCACAAACTTGCACAATTAGGCTCTCAACCAGAAATAACTCCCACGCCTTTGAAACCTCTACCTGACGTTCCTCTCACTACTAAAATCTCTAAACAGGGACAGAAACAGTTACAGCAGTCCCTCAAGCAATTACAAGAATTACTGGCTGAATTGGACTTGCGCCTGGGAATTTTACAAGCACAGCAAGGACAAACGGATACAGCTCTCAAGACTTGGAGCGAATTACAACAACGCTCAAATATCAATCCAGAATTTGGGGAAACCGCCTCTGTATTGAGTGGAATGTGGAGCAATCCTCCCCGTCTGCTTCAAAATTCTCAAGAACGGATTCAAAAGAATTTAGAAGGTTGGTTTCGCTCGAATGCTTTGGTTAAGCTATACCAACTCCAGCAACGAGAAGACGCTTTATCAACAGTTAAAGCTGCACAACAAAAATCTGCGACTCAAGCGGTGTTGAAATTAGCCGTTATTGGCACTATTCCCACTTTGGCAGCTTTAATTGGTCTAATATTGCTGATTTTCTTATTTGCTCAACGCTTGTTAAAAGGAAAAGCCTCGTTACTAGCTCGAAATGCTGATGTCCTTTGGTCAACGCCTTGGGATGGTGAAACAATTTTGCAGGTTTTTGTCGTCGGCTTTTTCTTCATGGGGCAAATTTTTGTGCCTGTAGCCCTATCGCTACTCCCCATCCCACGTCCCATCGCTGATGTGCGATTTCAGGCTTTTTATGTTTTGTTTAGTTACTTATTGGTAGCATCAGGTGCGCTGTTAGTGCTGTATTTTTCTCTCAAGCGCTTTTTTCCTTTACCAGAATTCTGGTTTCGCTTTCGTTTTCAAGATAACTGGTTTTGGTGGGGACTGGGAGGCTATTGCACGGCTTTACCTATAGTTGTGGTGGTATCTTTAATCAACCAACAGTTATGGCAAGGACAGGGTGGTAGTAATCCCCTGTTACAATTAGCGCTGGAAAGCCAAGATGGTGTAGCACTTGGGATATTTTTCTCCACAGCCGCGATCGCAGCTCCATTTTTTGAAGAAATCCTATTCCGCGGCTTTTTGTTACCTTCTCTAACTCGTTACTTACCCGTGTGGGGAGCGATTCTGATCAGTGGTTTGTTGTTTGCGATCGCTCACCTTAGCTTGTCAGAAATTCTTCCCCTCACGGCATTGGGGATTGTTTTAGGGGTCGTTTACACGCGATCGCGCAACCTCCTTGCTCCTATGCTCCTCCACAGCCTCTGGAATAGTGGTACATTATTAAGTCTGTTCATTCTAGGTAGTAATTAATACTAAATCAGTACTGTTGCTCAAAACTAAAATATTTGCTTTTATCTCCATAAGTAAGAAAAATTTACTAGCATTTATTTTCATCCGGGTGATTTTAGCCAGCAACTGATCTTGTCATTGGTGCAATGGCGTTTCCCGCCCGCTGGCAGCGATCGGAAAAAAATCCGGAAATAATACTGATGGACTTGTAAAAAGTGGTGTACTATAGCAGTTTTTGCTGATTATTGAGGTTCATTTTTCTCAAGATTAATGTCTTACCTAAAAATCTGCAAAACTGCTGTACCTGGGTTTGTAATTATCAAATCCATCACAACTCAGAAGTGCCAGATTTTCAGGCTATGCAGAAAGATATCTTAGCGTTCCTTCTGGAATAAAAGCACGCTAATTTTGCTTATTCGTCTTGGAGGTTATTTATACTGAAGAAAATTAAAAATCTATTTGTTAAGCAAGTAAAGACTTTATTTTTATACCTCAATTATCAAGGAGTAACACTTACATATGGCAAATCTCAACCCCAGTCACCCGATCAAACAACTTCTAGCAGGTTACTGTGGCATTATTCTTGGAGGATTTGGGGTTCATAAATTTATTTTAGGATACGCTCCAGAAGGGTTTATCATGTTGGTGATTTCTGTAGTTGGGGGTTCTTTCACCTACGGTATTGCTTTGTTAATTATGCAACTTGTCGGTTTAATTGAAGGCATGATCTACTTGAATAAGTCCCCTGAAGGATTCGTAAATACTTACTTTGTGAATAAGCAGGGCTGGTTCTAAAAACTTATATTTTACCGAATAAGGCAAAAGTAAAATTTTACTTTTTAATTTTAAACTTGGCTTCTTATGTGAAGTTATATATCTTGATGCTAACCATCAAACGTAAACAGCTGATTTGGATACTCTTGTTGTTGTTGGGCTTTGGCTATTTCAGCGCCATGTCTAATTTGGAAATTCACAATTTTTGGAAAAGCCTGATTGTCCTCATGCCAATGCAGGTTGGAGCGATCATCTATGTGACTTATCTACGCTGGAGCCGTCAGTGACCTTCAACAAAGTACGATGAATCAATTCACGCATTCACGCATTCAAACATTTTAAACCTCGTCTATGTTGAGAACCGTAGTTTTTGCCCTCACCCTAAGTCCCTCTCCCATCTTGGGAGAGGG
>CAZZZY010000530.1:0-4945 GCA_964658545.1 uncultured Acetobacteraceae bacterium
TCGTAATTGAAGATATATTCCAATCAGTTCAGTATTATTTATGTGTACATCTAAAATTGAATGAATTCTAAGCAGATACTTTTCAATAGTTTTTTACAAGAAAACTATTCTCCTGAAGAGCGATCGCTACAGGGTTGGATGGCGATCGCAGGCTTTGTATTACTAACTGTAGTTTGCTATTTTGCTGGTGCTACTGCTGCATTGCGCCTAATTTACCCAGTGACAGCTTTAGTGGTAGGCATATTTTTATACTTGCGGCATCCCATTCTCTACATCAGCTTTACTTGGTGGATCTGGTTTCTCACGCCCTTAGCTACCCGCTTAGTTGACTATAAGGTAGGCTGGGATGCTACCCGCCAGATGCTCATAGCACCCTATTTAGTGGTGTTTGTAACCATAGCAACTTTCTTGCGTCACTTTCCCCGCGCCTATCGTCAAGGGGGTTTACCGTTTGTTTTGGCTTTTATCGGAGTCTTTTATGGGTTTCTCGTCGGTCTGATTTACAATCCACCAATCCCTGTAGCACGCGGATTGATGGATTGGCTCAGTCCGGTGATTTTTGCTTTTCACTTATTTATTAACTGGCGAGATTATCCCAGTTATCGCCAGAACTTTCAGCGGACATTTCTCTGGTGTGTGTTGATTTTAGGAACTTATGGTGTATATCAATTCGTGGTAGCTCCTGAGTGGGATAGGTACTGGCTCATCAAATCAAAACTATTCATGAGTTCTGGAAACCCTGTACCTTTCGGGATGCGCGTCTGGAGTACATTGCACTCAGTCGGCCCCTTTGGTTCCGTCATGCAAGCTGGTTTACTGTTGTTATTTACCAGTTCAGGAAGTTTAATTTTTCCGGCTTCCGCTGTTGGTTACTTATCCTTCTTGTTGACACAAGCGCGGACTAATTGGGGAGGCTGGTTATTTGGAATAATTATAATTATGGGTTCAGTCAAGGCGCGGATTCAAATGCGCTTAATCACCATAATTGTGGTGATGGCAATTTGTGTTGTACCATTGACAACCATCCAGCCAATTTCTGGGGTTGTAGCAGCCCGATTGCAAACTTTTTCTAATATTCAAGAAGATACTAGTTTTAAAGATAGATCGGGAAGTTATGACAAAAACCTTGGTCTAGCCCTTTCTAATGGTTTAGGTAACGGCTTAGGAAATATCTGGAAAGTCAACGAAAAAACTGGTCAAATTGAAGTGGTGGTGATTGATAGTGGCATTTTAGATATGTTTTTCACCCTTGGTTGGTTTGGGGCCATATTTTATATGGGTGGATTAATCTTGTTAATTATTAGTGTTAGTAGCTATGGTGAAGGTCGTTTTGATAGTTTTATCAGTGCTGCCCGTGCTATTGGTATCAGTTCTGCCACACAGCTAGTTATTGGGAGTGGGATGTTGAGTGTAGCAGGGATGATTCTTTGGGGATTTTTAGCTATGGCTATGGCAGGACATAAATACTATAGCAATCCCCAGATTACCGACTTTTCTAACAAGTCAAGGATCTGAGCTTTTCAAGTTCGTAAAAAAACAAAATCTGATAACTTTAAATAGGACTGATATAAATTATGAAAGTAATTATTGTAATGCCACTAGCCGAGCAACGAGGCGGCGGTGAAATGATGCTTTGGGATTTGGTGCAACAAGGACGTAATACCGGTGTCGAGTGGTTGGTGATATTTTTAGAAGACGGCCCGATGGTCGAACAAGTAAAGTCTCTTGGTATTGATGCGCGAGTTGTGGAAAGTGGACGTTTACGCCAAATCCACCGTTTTATTGGCGCTGTTTTTCGGATAGCTGCGATCGCACGCCGCGAACGTGTAGATATAATTGTCAATTGGATGTGGATTACGCATATATCTGGAGGTTTGGCGGCAATGCTGGCGGGTTTACCTGCTGTCTGGTATCAACTAGAAGTACCTAGTGACAAAACTTGGTTGGTGCGACTCGCCACTTTAATCCCAGCGCAAGCAATTATCACCCTTTCCCAAGATGGCAAGCAAGCACAAGCAGAGATTTGGCCGCACAGACCAACACCTTTGGTTTATCCTGGTGTAGCATTAGACCGATTTCAGCCTGATGCTTTACCAACTCCTGAAGAAGCACGGCGAAAACTCGGTTTACCCTTACACGGCCCGTTAATTGGAATTGTGGGACGATTGCAACGATGGAAAGGAATGCACGTATTGGTGCAAGCGATGCCGAAAATTTTACAGAAGTATCCCGACGCTCATTGTGTAGTGGTTGGCGGGAAGCACGATTTAGAAGCGGATTATGAAGACTTCTTAAAAGCCGAAATTGCCGCCTTGGGCTTGAAAGAGCAAGTAATTATGGCTGGACTACAGCGCAATATCCCAGAGTGGGTACAGGCGATGGATGTATTTGTTCATGCATCGGATAAAGAACCCTTTGGAATTGTGATTATTGAGGCGATGGCGCTGGGTAAACCTGTGATTGCTGGCAATGCAGGGGGGCCAACGGAGATTATTACCGATGGGATGAATGGACTATTAACACCTTACGGCGATGCGGATAAATTAGCGATCGCAATTCTCCGCTATCTTGACGAGCAAGAATTTGCCCGGAGTGCGGGAATAGCTGCCAGACAACGCGCCCTGGATTTCTCAACGCAGAATTATGCTCAAAATTTTATTAGTGCGATTCGTTCTGCAATACCAAGCTTTTCATCTGCTGATTGACACTCTTAGGGACTTTTTTCAACGCAAAGGGGTGCAGAGGGAAGCGCAGAGGAACGCAGAGAATTACTTCTCTTAATACTCTGCGTTCCTTTGCGTTAACCTCCGCGTTCCTTTGCGTTGAAAATTTAACCCTCAATTTGCCACGATTTTACGCAAAGCTGTACTAACTCACAACTCAATAATAAAACTATCCCGCAAATGAAAGTCAGCCTCTACACCTCGATGAGTTAACGCCCAGTAAGTCACCTCACCATCTCTATCTTTAATAACAGTCGTAATTGCAACTTCAATTGCTTGCTGCACAGATATGATTTTATCCAAATCGACATCTAACGTCAGTACCAAACCATCAGCTTGATTTTGAACACTAAATGGGAGCTTTTTAAAAGCTGTTTCCTCTTGCATTCCTTGACGATATCCATCAAAACGATAGACATTCCAATGTCCGGCGGGAGAGAGGTTGAATTCCCAATATTGTGCAGAATTTTTGATGCCAAGAAAGAACTCAAAACAAGTGTCTTCCCACAATTCGTACTTGCGTGATGGTGCATTTGATGGTGGAGCAATTGCAATTTCTTTTAAGTCGCCTTCAATGGTGTAGGAAATGGTAAGTTGATTAGCATTTCGAGCGATATTGCCTGCAATTTTTAAATTAGGAAAGGACTCGGTAGAAGGAAAGGGTTGTAGGGAAAATGTCTGCTCGTTCATTTCACATCTTTGATAATGTTACGAATCTGCATTTCTTGAGATTCAATACTTTCGGTAAGCTTAAACTGCGCGATCGCTCTTGCCAAGTTATGTTCTGGGTGCTTAACTTTAAAGTAGACATCCCCAGCTAAATAATCAGCAAAAAATCTCAGTCCTAATTCAAAGGCAATCAGACGGATGGCATCATATATATATGCATAGTCATTCTCGGTAAGAAATGCCTTGGCCACAGAGAGATAGCCTTGTAAGATTCCCTGACATAGGTCGGTATCGAAATAAACACTTTCCCAATTCTCGGTTTCTTCTCCAGCCGGATTGCAGCCCGATCGCAAACAATCGCCAATATCGTAATGTACCAGACCGGGTTTAACGGTGTCGAGGTCGATGACGCTGACGGCTTGCTGGGTAACAGTGTCGAACATGACATTATTGATTTTTGGATCGCCGTGCATCAGACGCAGAGGTAGTTTGCCCTCAGCTTTGGCATTTTCTAGGATATGTGCAAAGGCTTGGCGATCGCTAACAAACTGTAAGCAATAATTAACTTCCGCAGATTGAGGCGCACTATTTTTCGCCAAAACTTCCTCGTAATGCTGGAGGTAAAGCGGTGTAATATGGAATCCTTGAAGGGTATCGGCGAGTTTTTCTGGTGGCAAATCGCTAATCAGATTGTGGAACATCCCCAAGGCATAACCAATTTCTTTTGCTTGTGAGCGATCGCGCATAGTATCAAAAGACTGTGAGCCTTCAATAAAGCTAATCGCCCGCCAAAAGGAGCCGTCTGTATTCTTGCAATGGTCTTGAGCATCCTGAGTTAATAGTACGCGCGGTACTTCCCAGCGACGATTGAGTGGTGCATACTGTAACCGTTTACGAACATGATCAGTAAAGATACACATATTCTGCATAATCAGTTGTGGCTGACGAAACACCTGCGTGTTGATGCGTTGCAGGACAAAATGTTGCTCTTCTGAGGAATCTAGAGTCACTAAGAAGGTGTCATTGATATTACCACTTCCAAATGCTTTAACGCCTGTAACCTTTCCCAGTCGGGCGAATTGGTTAGCGATCGCAACCAGATTCTCTGCACCCTGTGTATTGAATTCTTCTGTCATCTGAAGGATTTCCGCCAACGCATAATTTATTTTTGGAGATATTTATAGCGCTTCTCATGTGGATGCAATACAACTCTGACCTCACTTCCATTCCTCTTTCCTAAAAGGAGAGAGGCTTTGAATCTTGCTCCCCAACGCTACAAGGGTTGGGGCTGTTCTTGTTATAGCGGTTTCTATTGAGATGCGGTACAAGATTATATTGCGAAGTGTAGGGGCACTACCGTGCCCTTACGGGTGTACCTTACTAGGTCGGAAACCGCTATAGGTCTGTATTTCATGCAATTGAGAACCGCTATAGTTTTTAGATCCCTGACTTCTTCAAGAAGTTGGGGATCTAACTTTTCACGAATGATTTAGGATTGTTATGTATGCTAGCACAGGGTGCGACACTGAATAGCCCATCAGAGATATGGCGCT
>CAZZZY010000531.1:0-4914 GCA_964658545.1 uncultured Acetobacteraceae bacterium
CTGCTCCCTTATTCCCCTACTCCCCTGCTTCATATCTGGGGTGCTATCACCCTAGACATTGCTGGAAAACAAATGACAGAATTAGCAGATTTAGCGTCTGCTGGAGTTGTTGGTTTTAGCGATGGTAAGCCTTTTGAAAATTTGGCGCTGGTGCGGCGAGTGTTAGAGTATGTCCAGCCGTTGGGTAAACCACTAGCATTTTGGCCTAGCGATCGCCAGTTAACAGCAAATGGTGTAATCAGAGAAGGCCCAGATGCTCTCCGTTTCGGTTTACCTCCAATACCCGCCAGTGCAGAAACTACTGCGATCGCAGCAATGCTTGAATTGGTTGCAGCCATAGGTACACCAGTCCATATCATGCGTGTCTCTACATCTCGCAGCGTGGAATTAATCGCCTCAGCCAAGGCTGCTGGTTTACCCGTGACCGCCAGCACCACCTGGATGCACCTTTTACTTGATACAAAAGCAGTTAAGAGTTATAATACTAGCTTGCATTTAGACCCGCCTTTAGGAAATCCTAGTGATGTAGTGGCGTTGCGTGCAGGAGTGCGTGCGGGTGTGATAGATGCGATCGCTATTGATCACACACCCTACAGCTACGAAGAAAAAGTCCAAGCCTTTGCCGAAGCACCTCCAGGAGCAATTGGTCTAGAGTTAGCATTACCTTTGCTGTGGAACTATCTGGTTGAAACTGAAGAATTTACAGCTTTAGAATTATGGCGGGCATTGAGTATCAGTGCAGCAGAGTGTTTGGGGCAAAAAGTCAGCGCGATTCTACCTCATCAACCAGCAGAACTGACTCTATTTGACCCCCAGCAAATCTGGAAAGTCGAAAGAAAAAGTCTTTATACACTTTCACAGAATACACCTTGGTTAGGACAACAAGTGAAGGGTCGTGTTGTGCAAACCTGGTGTTGAAAATTGTTTAAATCTGTACGCCCCTACAAAATAAGTTGATGGACGAAGAAAATATACGTGTATTAGTTTAGATATAATAATGACTCATTCTTTGTTTTCCTAACTGGAGAAACCAATGGGTCGCGCCAAAAAGGTTGTCCTGGCATATTCTGGTGGAGTAGATACTTCCGTTTGCATACCTTACCTCAAGGAAGAGTGGGGTGTAGAAGAGGTGATTACCCTAGCAGCAGATTTAGGCCAGGGAGATGAATTAGAGCCAATTCGAGAAAAAGCTTTGAAATCAGGTGCAAGTGAATCACTCGTGGCCGATGTCAAAGACAGCTTCGTTAAAGATTACGCCTTTGGAGCGATTCAAGCCAACGCTCTTTATGAAAATCGTTATCCTCTGGGAACTGCTCTTGCCCGTCCGCTAATTGCTAAAGTATTAGTAGAAACGGCTGAAAAATATGGTGCTGATGCGATCGCTCACGGTTGCACCGGCAAAGGTAACGATCAGGTTCGCTTTGATGTCTCAGTTACTGCCCTCAACCCCAATCTCAAGATCCTTGCACCAGCCAGAGAATGGGGTATGAGCCGTGAGGAAACTATCGCTTATGGTGAGAAGTTTGGTATCCCCTCACCAGTCAAGAAATCTTCTCCCTACAGCATTGACAAAAATTTACTTGGTCGTAGCATTGAAGCTGGTTTACTCGAAGATCCGTCATTTGAGCCACCAGAAGAAATTTATGAGATGACCAAAGCAATCGCTGACACTCCCAACGAACCAGAGTACATTGAAATTGGTTTCCACGGCGGTATTCCCACAAGCATCAACGGCATAGCTAAAAAGCCAGTTGATCTGATTGAAGAACTCAATCAGCTTGTAGGAAATCACGGTATCGGGCGGATTGATATGATTGAAAACCGTCTGGTTGGAATAAAATCGCGGGAAATCTACGAATCACCCGCGATGTTGGTGCTAATTCAGGCACATAGGGATTTAGAAAGCTTGACTCTTACAGCAGATGTCACCCATTACAAGCGTGGTCTGGAAGAAACTTACAGCCAAATTGTTTACAACGGTTTGTGGTACAGCCCTCTTAAAATTGCACTGGATGCCTTTATTCAAAAGACACAAGAGCGAGTCTCTGGAACCGTGCGAGTGAAGTTATTTAAGGGCAACTCTACGATAGTTGGCCGTTCTAGCGATAATTCTCTCTATACTCCCGATTTGGCAACCTACGGAGCCGAAGACCAATTTGACCACAAAGCTGCTGAAGGCTTTATCTACGTTTGGGGACTACCAACTCGTATTTGGTCGCAGCAAGTTAGAGGTTAGCAGGATGAGGGGGACAAAGAAGTATTTTCTTCCTCATCTCCCCCTGCTCCCTCATCTCCCCCTGCTCCCTTACTCCTCATTCCTCACTTCCTTAACTTGGCGAGACTCTAGCCACAGGGGGACAACAATTAAGGCAGTGATGAGCAGTAAGGCTGCGATCGCAAATTGACCCACCCAAGCAACCAATTGTTCTAAAGAGACAATTTTGCCAGCAAAGAAAGCTAATGTCACCATCAAACTAGCCCAAGCAACGGCTCCTAAAAAGTTGTATAAAAAGAATTTTGCAAAAGGCATTTCGGCTATACCAGCTAGTGGTGCAGCAAAAACTCGCAACAATGCCAAAAAACGTCCGAAGAATACAGTTTTAGCAGCATTTTGACTAAATTGATCTTTAATCGTCAGCAGCCGCACTTCAGAAATCCGAAATATGCTACCAGCTTTTACTAAAAAAGGCCAACCGCTAACTCTACCAATCCAATAACCACAAGTGCCGCCAATTACAGCACCCATAATTGCATCACCGAGAACTAGCCAGAAATTCAGTTCATCGCTGCCAGCTAAAAACCCGCCCACAATGGTCACGGTTTCACCCGGAAGGGGAATGCCTAAATTTTCTAGCAAAATTCCCAAAAAAATTGCCCAATACCCGTATGTATGGGCCACTTCCTGGATATTTTCTAGTGAAATGAGCTCTAAAGACATTCCGCACCACCGTCTTTACAAATTTTTACTTTTACTACATCTTTGCTTGTTTTTGGGCGGGGTGTCAATCAAACCGCTACATTAACAATTCGTAATTCGTAATTACGTTACGGCTGGGGATACGACCTTTTTTAGGTCGGGAATTCTGACCCGACGCTCACAGACTCGCTCTTTTGGGTACCCTTACAGGGAAGCAAGCTACGCAAACAGCGTCTCGTAGAGAGCGTCATTACGAATTAGTAATTACAGTTGAGTCATTCGGTCATCAGTTTAATTCTGAGTAATCTATAGCTCATACTTTATGGAAAGTATTAAGTTTCCAATATTAACTATGCAAATCTTAGCATTTATTACCACAAATTAATTTTCTTTAAAAAAAAATTAAAAACCTTTAAAAATATCTAGCTAAATTATGAAAATCTTGTAAAAGATACGGTAGATACCGAAATTATCAGGAGCTTATGCATATATTTATGGAAGTTATCACAAATGATACGGTATGAATACTGAAATAATCCCTCTCAACTGCAAGGCTGTAATCCCATAAAATATCTAGGTAAAACAGTCATTTTTCCGTTGAGAGAGAAGAAGTATTTATGTCATTTTTCGATTTTTAGTCAAGTTTTCCAACTACATTGTTAAATTTATGACTCTCACACAAGAATTTCAAGTGATTTTGTTCAAACCCCAGACAAGCATAGATTTAGAAGGCGGTATGGCTTTGAGCGAACAGATGGCTGAAATAGTACCCCAAGCCCATCAACTCTGGGTTATTGATCTAGCAGAAGTTAATTTTATGGATAGTTCTGGGTTAGTTCCTTTGGTAAAAGGGCTGAAAGCCGCACGTCAGAGTGGTTGCCGTTTAGTTTTATGCAACGTGCAAGCTCCTGTACGGTTGATTTTGGAACTCACTCAACTAGATACAGTGTTTGAAATTTTTAATACTTATCAAGATATCCTTAACTAACGTCAAAGATAACAGTCTGGTGCTAGCAGCTTAATTAAAAAATCTATCCTTAGAAGGATGGTGGAGTCAAGCAATATTTGCATTTTTTCACATTTCCCAACATATCCTCACTTGCTTAAAGATAACAGTCTAGTGCTAGCAGGCTGATTTTCTATTTGCTCTAGAGAAGAGTGGTAATTAGGCAGTATTAATGGCAGACAAATGAATCCGCTTGTTGAGCTTGAACGCCTATCTACCTCAAATATGTCTATTAAAAAATGACCGAAATCGGTCAAATCAAGTCAGGGGCTTGATTGCTGGGGTCAATCTAAAATCTAAAATCCCAAATTGATTGACGATTCCGGCATTATGGTAGTTTTAGGCATTTTGAGGAGTCGAAATGTTAGTTTGTTCCGATGCTGGACGGGGGAAATTTGGCAAATCAATTCCACTGTGACTAGCATTGCGAGTTTTGAGTGCTAAACGGTAACTCACACTTTGCAGTTCTGCTTGCAGTTGGCGATTTTCCCGTTGTAGGGTTGCTACTTTTTCTCTGACTGGTGTCATTCGCTCCTCAAACTTCCGACGGTAAATTTGAGGCAACTCTTGTACTACTTGCTCTAACATCCGAGTGCGATCAGTGAGTTCTTGGACTGACTGTCGCAATTGGTAAATTTCGGAGTCACGAGTTGTAATTTGCTCTTGATAGAACGCCACCTGCTGCTCCACAGCTTGGAGTTGTTCTTGCAAAGCCTGTAACTGGCTCAGATCGCGCTCAAGATCCGGCTGCTGGGGCATAAAACTAGTGTTACCCTTTACCAGCCGGAAGAGTTCTTGAGATAGCTGTTGTACTAATTGATCGCGAAGTTGCAACTCTTGGCGTAGCTGCGATACTTCCGTAGAGAGAACTTGAATATTGGGTGTATCAGATTGGCTCACAGTAGCTTACAGCTCCCATTCAGAATCTTGTCCACTCTTAGGTATAACTGCGGGAGTACTACCTTTGGCAAGTATTTGTTAATTTAACATT
>CAZZZY010000532.1:0-4901 GCA_964658545.1 uncultured Acetobacteraceae bacterium
CATCATCCTTCACGTCTGGCTGGCAAAGCAGCAGGTTGGACTCCTACTTGGACAACTTGCCCATTGCGTTCGACTTCTATTGGTAACTTAGTACCGATTTTGCTATTTTCTACTAGCTTTTGGACTTCTTCAATTTTAGTAACAGGCTGGCTATTAATGCTTTTAATCACATCACCGACTCGTAGCCCAGCCACAGAAGCAGGCGATCGCGGCACAATCTCAACCACCAAAACACCCTTATCTGCTGTCAGATTTAAGCGATCGCCTGCTATATTCTTAATTCTTTCTTTATTTTCTGGGGTCAATGTCACCATTTGAACACCCAAATAAGGATGATCCACCTTGCCTGTAGCAATTAATTCTTGGGCAATTTTTTGCACAGTGTTAATGGGGATAGCAAATCCTAAACCTTGAGCGCCTTGAATAATCGCTGTATTCATGGCAATTACCTGGCCACGAGTGTTTAGCAATGGTCCACCGGAGTTACCAGGGTTAATTGCAGCATCCGTTTGGATGTAATCAACCCGCTTATCACTTGCACCAATATCGCTACTAGAACGACCTGTAGCACTAATAATTCCAGCAGTGACGGTATTATTCAAGCCTAATGGATTACCAATGGCGATCGCAGCTTCTCCTGGTTGCAAGGTATCGGAATTACCCACGGATAGAGTTGGCAGATTACTAGCATCAATTTTAATCGCAGCCACATCTGTAACCGGATCTTCACCCAGTACTTTGCCGTTAAAAGTTCGGCCATCTTTGAGGGTGACAGTTACGCTATCAGCACCATCTACCACATGAGAATTGGTCACAATTTGACCTGAAGAATTAATGATAAATCCAGAGCCGCTACCCCGCTCTACTCGTTGTCTAGGTCGTGGCGTTACGTCCCCAAAAAACCGCCGGAAAAATGGATCGTTGTTAAATTCGTCTGGTACGCGAGAAGTAATTGTTCGGGAAGAATCAATGCGAACTACCGCAGACCCCACCTGTTGCACTACTTTTACCACAAAATTAGGATCTTCAGATGAGGAGATAATTGGTGGGGGAACAATTACCGGATTGGGTTCTATTGTCTTTTGGGCTTGAGTGTCGCTTGGTGGAGTCTCAAAGGTCTTAGCAGGTAGAAGAGAGCAGCTTCCCAAGAACACCACTGCTACCCCATATAAAAGCATCCGCAACCTGTGGGGCAAATCCCTGCTATCACTATTATTTGTGGGCGCTGAGTGATGGTTTGTTATCTTCATGTGTCGTTGCTTCTCCGTGTCAATCGGTGGGTGTTAGAATCTTGCCTACCGGGTATATCCCAAAATGATTACAACTTAAAAGTTTATTTTAGGTCTAGCCTGTGTCAATGCTAAATTGATGCTTCATCTTCTATTGTGACGATTAGCAGCAAAGGTGGTGGATAATGGAAATTCCCATAGAAAGTCTCTGGAATCAGGTACTAGAGCGCCTACAGCTTGAATTATCCCGACCCACCTTTGAAACTTGGATCAAAACTGCTAGTGCGGAGCGATTAGAAAATAATTGCTTGGTAATCCGTACTCCTAACCCATTTGCTCGTAATTGGTTACAGAAGTATTACATCAATACCATTGCTCATGTAGTGCAAGATATTCTTGGCCATCCTGTGGGAATTTACATTACTGTTGCTCAAGGTGATGAAGGTTCTCATTTTAGTGAAGCAGAGGTTTCTTGGGAATCGCCAAATCCTAGCAGTATTTCTGAACCTCTTCCTCATCACAAGCAAAAAACTACTGAATTAAACTCTAAATATGTATTCTCTCGATTTGTCGTTGGTGCCAACAATCGCATGGCTCACGCTGCTTCTTTAGCAGTCGCAGAATCTCCAGGTAAAGAATTTAATCCTTTATTTTTATGCGGTGGTGTAGGTTTAGGTAAAACTCATCTTATGCAGGCGATTGGTCATTATCGCTGGGAAATTTCTCCTGATTGTAAAATATTTTATGTTTCTACTGAGCAGTTTACTAATGATTTAATTACTGCTATTCGTAAGGATAGTATGCAAAGCTTTCGAGAGCATTATCGAGCTGCTGATGTTTTATTAGTTGATGATATTCAGTTTCTCGAAGGCAAGGAATACACCCAAGAAGAGTTTTTTTATACTTTTAATACTTTACATGAAGCTGGTAAACAAGTTGTGATTGCTTCCGATCGTCCTCCTAACCAGATTCCTAGCTTACAAGAACGTCTTTGTTCTCGGTTTTCTATGGGGTTAATCGCAGATATCCAAAAGCCGGATTTAGAAACGAGAATGGCCATCTTGCAGAAAAAAGCCGAGGATGAAAATATCCGTCTTCCCCGCGATGTGATTGAATATATTGCTTCTAACTATACTTCTAATATTAGAGAATTAGAAGGAGCTTTAATTCGGGCGGTGGCTTATATTTCCATTTGGGGCTTACCGATGACGGTAGAAAATATTACACCAGTTTTAGAACCGCCTAATGAAAAAATGGCAGCTACCCCAGAAGCCATTTTAAAGGTTGTAGCGGATAACTTTGATGTTTCAATTGATGACCTCAAGGGGAACTCACGACGAAGAGAGATTAGCTGGGCGCGTCAAATAGGAATGTATCTCATGCGTCAACATACCTCTCTGAGTTTGCCGAGAATTGGGGAAGAGTTTGGTGGTAAAGACCATACAACGGTAATCTATAGTTGTGATAAGATTACTCAACTCCACCAGAGCGATCGCACTTTAGCACAAACTCTCCGCCAACTGAGCGATCGCATCAATATAACTAGCCGTTCCCAAAAATCATCCTGAAGATGTATTTCAAGTTTTCCACAACCAGCACTCGGCTCATTCACCTTGATGGCTGAATAATTAATCTAAAATATTAAGTAAAGTATAAAAATTGATTAAATTTAACTTAAATTTTGGGAACAATCTTACTTTTTGTGGATAAACCTGTGGGAAACTTAAGATTTTGCTGATAAAACTTAATTAAGTATAATTACTTTGTGGAAAAACACCATAGTTTTTCCACAGCTTTTCCACAGATGTAAATCAGTAATATCTGGATGCGATCGCAATACTTCTTCAATTTCCAAAGCTGCGGGTGGGAAATACACAGAGGTACAGCTATGCCACCAGCACGCCAAATCCCTGAGTCATAGCTCAATTTTTTTCTATTTTCCCAGATTTAGGGCGAGTATTTTTCGCTGGTGCTGAATTATTTTGCAGAATTGCAATTTCTCTCTGTGCATCTTGATAACTATCTTGTTCTCGTTGCTGTTGAAATAGTTTCGCAGCTTTTTTGAAATCTGCGATCGCTCCCTGTTTATTTTTCTGTTTAGTGCGAATCACACCCCGGTTATAGTAGGCTAAGGCATTGTTAGAATTAATGGCGATCGCTCGTGAATAATCCTGATTTGCAGCTTTTTTATTCCCCAGTTCGAGATAGGCATTACCACGGTTGTTGTAAGAACCTACATCATTAGGATCTAGTTTTAGAGCTTCGGTGTAATCTTCAATAGCGCCTTTATAATCTCCGAAAGAAAAGCGGTGAATACCTCTATGGATATAAGCTGCAATAAATTTAGGATCAATCTGTAGAATAGCGTTATAATCTTCAGTAGCTTCGACTTTATTTCCCAGATCGCTGTAAACATCACCCCGATTAAGATACGCTTCTATATATTTAGGATTGATGTTAATTGCGTCGGTGTAATCTTTAAGAGCTGCATATTTTTGTTTATTAAGAGATTGAGTTAAACCCCTTTGATAATAAGCTTTGGCATCACTAGGATTAATCTTAATTATTGTATCGAAATCTTGGATTGCTCCAAGTATTTGTCTGAGGCGACGGCGGAGAATCCCTCGCTGTAAGTAGGCTTCGGTATACTGAGGTTTGAGAGCGATCGCTTTGCTAAAGTCTCCAATCGCCCCTTTATTATCCTTCACTTCAGCACGGGCTAACCCCCGACCATAGTAAGCATAAGCATTCTCAGAATTTAACTTAATTGCTTGGTTATAGTCTGCGATCGCTTCTTTGTATTTGCCTAATTCATAAAAAGCAAATCCTCGGTCATAATAGGCATTAGCATCTTGAGGATTCAGTAAAATGGCTTGACTAGAGTCTGCTTTTGCTTGTTCGTAGTCTCCTAATCGATAATAAGCATCACCTCGCCTATTATAAGCCAAAGCGTTTTGCGGATCTAATTCAATAACCTGATTGAAATCTTCAACTGCTCCTTCATAGTTTCCTGCATCATATTTATTTACTCCTTCTTGATATAATTGTTGTTGAGCATTATTTACAGGTTTTGGCAACCTCAATTGCCACGCTCCAACACCAAATGCGATACAGCCAGCTACGCCCGTTATAACTAGTAATAATTTTTTATAATGCTGTTTTTGCTGCTCGAAATCAACATTTATGATCTTTTTTAAGTCGTCTAAAACTTCGGTTGCATACTGATAGCGTTTCCGATAGTTAAAACGCACCATTTTATCAATAATTTTTGCTAGTTTTTTGTTAAATTTGAGATTTTTCTTCCGCCAAACTATTTCACCTGTCAGCCGATTTTTCTGAGTTTGCAAATTAGATATTTCGTTTGCAGATAAACCGAGAAGTGCTGCGATCGCAACGATACCTAAAGCATATATATCACTGTTATATTTAACATTGCCGTTAACTTGTTCTATAGGCATATATTCGAGATTATCAACAGTACTATTAGTGATGGCTTCATTCAAAGTACCAAAATTAACCAAAACTAACTTTTTATCTGATTCTCTGCGAATAATATTTGCTGGTTTAATGTCCCGATGAATCACGCCATAGCTATGTGCAATCACCAAAATTTCTAATATCTCTGATAAAAGATTAATTACCTGATCTTCCCTCAGAGGTTGTCCTTGGATA
>CAZZZY010000533.1:0-4884 GCA_964658545.1 uncultured Acetobacteraceae bacterium
TTATTCTTATTATTCCTAACAGAATTTTGAATTTTGAATTCAAAAAATGGTCAATTAGTATTAATACTAAAAAATAAAATAGTTGATGAAGAACGTCCATAACAGGCGCTTGGAGTGCTGACCTGATTGAATATTTATTCGATTATCATTATTATTTTGATTCTTCGTATATGCGAACAATAATTATTTTGTGACTAGGAAAAAAGGTAAAATTCCTTATTGGTAGCAGTTTAAGAATGAAAGGGAACAGCAAATTTTGGTTAAAAGAAAATGCAGAAATCATGTTGCATCTCCGATGTCAATGAATAGCTGGGAGTTGGGATAATTTCTGTGATTCAATCTTAACTTCTTTCACCAAACCAAAACTGTTGGATAAATTTTATACTTCCGATGTGTTTTCGGGGATTTTCCTGTAATAATAAATACTGTTTTTTAGTGCTGCTGGCGTAGACAGTTTTTTTAATAAGCATCTAATCATTGACCATCAATCTTTTTGAGATATATCAAAAAGATAAATTCTAGTGAAAATATTTACTTGATAAGTATTTTAAGATATGCATATACTCAGCATTGATGATCGGCGATCGCACGACCTTTGGAGTTAGCTCACAAAATCGCATTGCTCCCCTTTAAAGAAAACCCATCAAGGCGGGATTATATTGTCAGGCTGGGGCGACGTTGGAAGAACAGTGAATATAAAAGATTCGCTACGAGTGTTTGTGATCAAGGAAGTTCCGCATGATTGGTTGTTTCCTCAAGTGCCAGCAGTAGTACATCACGGAGGAGCTAGTACAACGGCGGCAGTGTTACGTGCAGGGACACCATCAGTTACCGTACCCTTTTTTGCAGATCAGCCAGTTTGGGGAGAAAAGCTAACTCGGTTGGGAGTCAGCCCTGCGCCGATACCGTACAAGAAACTGTCAGATAAAACTTTAGCAGCAGCGATTGAAATCGTACTGGGTGATGAGGTGATGCGGTCTAAAGCCCAGGAGTTAGGTGAGAAAATCAGGGGTGAAGATGGTGTGGCGAATGCAGTTGAAGCATTTCATCGACATTTGGGTTTGATAGGGTGAGAAATCCCAGACAATTGAGTAAGAACTCAGAAGACAGAATTCAGAATTCAGAATCACAATCGGTTGGAGATTCAAACCCTAAGCAATTGTAGACACCGTGTAGACGGTGGGGATTTGAGTTTCTTTAAGTTCTTGCAATCGGTCGATATTCATAGTACTGATAACTCAAAAGTAACTTTTTATAAGGGAACTAGAAGCAAGACTAGGTGAAGTCCAATCACAACTAGTAGTCTGCCAAGCAAAGTTTGCTAAGTAATACCTGTGATTGGTAAACTAGCAAAAAACAGGGAATAATATGGCAAAGAAGTACATCGTTGACTTGAGTGAAGATGAAGTTGCTCAACTACAATCAATAATAAAGAAAGGTAAGCACAAGGCAAGAACTATAACCCGTGCAAACATTCTTTTGATGGCTGCTGAAGATGAAACAGACTCAGCGATCGCTGATAGAGTTAGAGCGCATGTTGCGACCGTACAACGGATACGGGAAAAGTTTGTCATTGGTGGGTTAGATTTTGCTTTAAAGGATGAAGTTCATCCACCAAAACCTAAAAAATTAGATGAAAAGCAAGAAGCATTTTTAATTGCCACTGCTTGTTCTAATCCACCAGTTGGAAGAGTACGTTGGACAATGCAATTATTAGCAGATCATTTAGTGAACGTTGGTGTTATAGATTCAATTTCAGACGAAACAGTACGTCAGACTTTAAAAAAAATGAAATTAAACCCTGGCTGAAAGAACAGTGGTGTATTCCAGAAGTTAATGCAGAATATGTTTTCCGAATGGAAGATGTGTTGGATTTATACAATGAGCCTTATGATCCTAAACGCCCTGTAGTCTGCTTTGATGAACGTCCCTACCAGTTAGTAGAAGAAGTAAGACTTCCTTTGCCACCAGAGCCGGAGCAGCCTGAGCGTTATGATTTTGAGTATAAACGTAACGGGACAGTAAATTTATTTGCGTGTTTTCAACCCCTGGCAGGCTGGCGGCATATCGAAGTTACAGAACGTCGAACTAAAGCAGATTTTGCGAAACAGATGAAAAATTTAGTGGATGTTTGCTACCAAGATGCGGATGTTATTCGTTTAGTAGTTGATAACTTAAATATTCATACCCCCAGTGCATTATATGAAGTTTTTCCACCAGAATCAGCACGTCGAATTATTCAAAAATTAGAGTTTCACTATACTCCTAAACACGCTTCTTGGCTGAATCAAGTAGAAATTGAATTATCTGTTTTATCTCGCCAATGTTTAGAACGGCGTATTCCTAATGCAGAAACATTAACTTCTGAGATTGCCGCTTGGGAGAAACAACGTAATCAGCAAAAAGCTAGTGTCTATTGGGGTTTTCAAACCAAAGATGCTCGCCGAAAAATGGAGCGTTTATATCCGAATTTAACCTAGCAAAGTTGGGTTGGTAGACTACTAGACTCGGTTTAGTTTAAGCAGGCTCACAATTGCGCTGACGAATTGTTCTGGTTCGAGTGGTTTGGTCAGGTGCATCTGAAATCCAGCTTGGATGGTTCTTTCCTTGTCAATTTCTGCGGCATAGGCAGTTAGGGCGATCGCCGGAATCGTTCCACCACGAGCGGGTAAGCGAGATCGGATCTGCTGCATCAGCATATAGCCATCCATTTGGGGCATGCCGATATCGCTGACAATCACATCTGGAATAAGCTGCTCCAGCACCTGCAACGCTTCTAAGCCAGAGGCAGTCGGGATCACCTTTGCCCCGTTTTGCTCCAGCAGGAAAGTCTGAAATTCGCGGGTATCGGTATCGTCATCGACGAGCAAAACTTGAATCGTTTTTAAGGGCGTTTCTGAGTCTGCTTGAGTATAGATTGGTTCGGAAACGAGTGGTATTGCCTGTTGGAAGAGCGGTAATTGCACGATAAAGGTTGCGCCTTGCTCCTCACCCTGGCTCTCTGCTTTGACCGTGCCGCCATGCAGTTCCACAATTTGCTTGACGATCGCCAGACCCAATCCTAAACCGCCAAATGTGCGAGTGGTTGAGCCGTCTTGTTGGCGAAAATACTCAAACACGAATGGCAGAAATTGTGGACTGATTCCCTTTCCGGTGTCAATCACCTGAATTTGAGCCATCTGATTGCAAACCTTGCCGACTTGGGACTCAACTTGCCTGAGTTCCACCGTCACCTGTCCTCCACTTGCAGTAAACTTGACAGCATTAGTTAGCAGATTCCAAACCACTTGCTGAAGCCGGGTAGCATCGCCGAAGATGGGAACGATTTCTAGACCAAGGTCAAGGGTGATTTGAATATTCCTTGCTTGTGCCGCTAGACTCACAGTTTCTGCAGCAGCATAAATGACAAAGGCTAAACTCACCGGAGCCTTTGTTAAGGTCAGCTTGCCTTGCATAATCCGAGAAATGTCGAGCAAGTCTTCGATCAGTTGCGATTGCAGTTTGGCATTGCGCTCGATAGTTGCCAAGGCTTCGATTTGACGGGCTGGATCGAGTTTACCGTTTCGCATCAGGCGTGTCCAGCCCAAAATCGGGTTCAGGGGCGATCGCAGTTCATGGGACAGCACAGCAAGAAACTCATCTTTAACACGATTGGCTTCTTCAGCGGCGGCTCGTGCAGCTTGTTCTTGTTGGAGCAGGTTTTCACGGTGCGCTTGAGCCGCTTTGCGCTCAATCAGGTCAATCGTGAAGAAAACGCCTGTCTCAGTTGTGTCTGCAAATCTAGCTGCCCCTACCAGAATAGGAACTCTTTGCCCCTGTTTATGAATGAATTCTTTCTCGTAGGAAGAGCAAGTGCCACTCTTGGCAATCTCAGCTAGAGCCTGTTCATCCAGGCAATGCTGCTCCGGTGGCGTGAGTTCCTGCCAGCTTAGAAGTCCAGATTCTAAGTCTTGCCGAGCGTAGCCAATGAGATTTAGCAAGGCATCGTTGGCATCGATTATCTCTCCTGAGCGATTCCAGATGCCCATGCCAATCATTTTTGACTCAAAAATGCGGCGAAACCGCGCTTCACTCAAACGCGAGGATTCCTCGGCTTGAATTTGGGCGGTAACATTATTGAAGTAAACGGCAATACCATTTGCGGCAGGGTAGGTGCGGACTTCGTACCAGCGATCATGGTCGGGGTAAAACGCTGTCAATTTTCCCGGCACGCGATCACGCATCGCGCTGCGATAGATGGTTTCAAGTTCATTACCCGTCAAACCTGGATATTCTTCCCACAGATTCTTGCCAATCAGGTCGCCTGGAGGTCGGTCGAGCAACGCTTCGGCAGATTGATTCATGTAACTAAACCGCCAGTCCTGATCCAGGGCAAAGAATGCCTCAGCAATGCTTTCGAGAATGTTTCGACTTTTCTCTTCGCTTTGGCGCAAGGCAGTTTCAGCTTGAATTTGCGTGGTTACGTTCCTGAAGTATATGGTGACACCATTTGCGGCAGGGTAGGTGTGGACTTCATACCAGCGATCGTGGTCGGGGTAAAATGCGGTAAGGGACTGTGCGACGCGATTTTGCATGACGCGGCGGTGCATCTGTTCAAATTCACTGTCATTAACCCCCGGAAATTCGTCCCAAAAGCTCTTGCCAATTAAATCGCCAGGTGGACGCTCAACGAGTGCGTAAGCAGTTTGATTGACATAGGTAAACTGCCAGTTCTCATCTAAAGCAAAGAATGCGTCCGTAATGCTTTCTAGAATATCGCGGCTTTGCTTCTCACTTTCTGGCAAGCTTGCCTCAACTTGTTTGCGTTCGGCTTCAGCAGATTGGCATAAGGCGGCTGTTTGCGTACAATCTTGCGGTGGTAGAGCCGATTCTATCTGCGTCTTG
>CAZZZY010000534.1:0-4882 GCA_964658545.1 uncultured Acetobacteraceae bacterium
TAACTATCCAACGGGGCCAAAATGGGTCATGTCCTGGTAAAACTCTTTGAAGTTCCTGATGAATTTGTGTTGGTATTCTCAGATTTTCTGGAAACGTATTCATATCATCATCACGCATCCAAGCCTCTGCTGCTTCAATTGCGATTTCTGCTTCTTTGGAACGGGCTTGTTTGAGTCCAAAAATGTCTGAGGTTAACCATCCAACTATGTCCCCTTGTTTTGACCAAGGTACTTCGTCAAGGCTAACCTCTCTATCTTGTAATTTAAATAAAAATAGTTTATCTTCTTGCTCATGAAAATTTGGCTCTAAGGAAGCAAGAATAAGTGGAGAATGAGTAGTTACTAAAGCCTGTATTTTCATCCTGGGTTGTAATTCTGTTACCACAGATAAAATAGCTGGTAAAATCACCCTCTGCCAACGAGGATGCAAATGAGATTCAATTTCGTCAATTAGTAAAACTATCTGATTTACTGGCTTTTGTTGTCGCAGTTCGGAAGCTTTTTTATGTTCGTACCAAGTCCACACTAGTAAATAAGCTAGTCCCAGAATACGCTTCATTCCGGCTGATGTTTGAGTGACAGGAACATTCCCGTAAGGTAGGTTAACTGTAGGAATATCGCGCACGTCTTCAATAGAAACTCGCGTTGTTTCTCCCACTTCTATCCATTCGGAAGGGTGAGGTGCAAGTTTTTTAATGACATTAGAAAAGAGTTCAAATGGATATTTATTGGGTTGATTCTGCCATGTAACCCAATCTTGAATTAGACCATTACAAATAACTTTACCTTTTGACTTTAATCCATTCCAAAGTGTATTTGGATTAAAATTATAAGCAATATCGCGTTGGCGAGCAGGGTCAAAAACAGAAAAACTACCATCAACCCGCACATAAATAACTACTTCTTTTAATAAAGGCGGCATTTGTAAATTACGCCATTGCTGTTCAGAAAAATCAAACTGGCTCTGATACTCTCTTATATTTTTTTTATTGCTAACTACGGCTGTAATTTGCGGATTTTCACCTCTGACTCGCTGTGGGTACGCTGGTTGCTCCGCCCAATTTGTAGTCATCACCCACCATGCAATATCGAGTAAAAAACTTTTACCTAAACCATTATCACCCGTAAATATATTGAGCCTATCGGCAAATGCGACATCAAAATGGGCAGCAGGACCAACTTGTTGGAGGTGAAGTTCTTTTAACATTTGGCTCTCATACACAAATTTATATTGATCAACTTACTTCTTGTAAATTAAAATTGGATAGCTCAATAGCAGTTAATCATTTTTAATGAATCCCTACAATATCCTTAATCAGACTGAACTTCAGTGTGTTAGTGATGGCATGACCCGACCCCTACTAGAAAATTGCGAGACTGCCTCACATATCCTGATTTTAGTCTGGCCACAACTTGGGGATTTTGATAGCCTTGAATATGCATGGTGGTTACAGCGCAAAGCTAAAAAATTGCCTCCTGAAAAACTCGCTATTCGTGCAGTGGGAATTGGCTCACGCACCTCTGGAACAAGATTCTGTCAATATACAGGATTTCCACCCGAAAATTTATTTGTTGAACCCAATGCAGAACTACATCACCAACTTAAACTTTATTCAGGTCTGAATCTGACTCTACCTGGACTTTCTGTGTCTCATCAAGCTTGGCTAAATCTAATGTTAATGTGTGCAGGGTTTGGAAGTCCGGGAACGCTAAGAGAAGTTTTTCGGGGATACAGGGGAGATCGTCAAGCCCCTCAACTCATTGAAGATGATGAAATTATTCAAGGTACTCCTCTACCTACTTTTAAAGGCTCGTTTTTCCGATTAGCTGGCCCAAATGGTTTTCAACGTCCCTTTGAATTAGCAACTCTCCGGCTACGTAACATGGTGGAAGTTCTAAGCAATTGGCACACTTATGTACCAAATTCTGCCTACTTAACTCAGCGTGGTGGAACTTTTTTGTTTGATAGCAAAGGCCAGTTACTTTACTCTCATCGAGATCCAGGAATTCTGGGCTTTGCTGCTAATATGAGTCAGCCTCTATCATTTTTATCCTTTATCGAAGCAAATAGCTTTACGATGGGTGATGCGTAAAGCCCCCGAATGCGCTTTGCTAAATTCAGGGGAAATAAGCGAAAGATAAAAACGCCCACAAAGTTACTACAAAGTACTTTAGTAACTTAAGTCGATTTCAAGAGTGTATTCTCCATGTCTTGCCACAACACCACAGATAAAATTACTCAGTTGGGGATGTTCAATTGTTTAGCGTGATTCACTAATCTATGGAATGATCTTGTTAATTGCCGCTTGGGACTAAATTCAATTGATTTTAATAATCCGTGAGCCTGCTAGTCGTGAAGAAATAGACGAAATGGTGAAAACTTGGGATGTATTCATTAAAATAGCAGTAGACATCGAACGCAAAGTTCTTGCAGGTGGTGGCGTTCGCCATTACGAATGTGAACAAGAGTTACTTAAAGACGGTAGCAGACAACGAGATATTTGGGGTGTGGATTGGTCTCCTTTCACTCAAGAAATCGTGTTTGAGTCAATCATCAACATTCGCCCAAGCCAGAATAACCGTAGTATGATAATACAGTCTAACCATATTCGAGAACAAGTTAGCCAAATTACCAAGCAATTGCTAGGAGGATTGTAATGCCTAACTGGAGTGCAATTGAAGCGAGTTTTTTACGTCAATCCCACGCGCAACAATTAGGAGAATTGGCAGCTAGTTTGGCACGCCTTAACTCTTGGTCACAAAAGAGTGCAATTCGTGAATTAGTTCCAATATTGTTGTCAGAAAGTTTGTTATACGTGTCTTTAATACAACAAAAAAGTGAAATAAATAATGTTGAATTAAATCAACTCCAAGACTTATTACAAAACTGGATTAATGTTTGGGGCAAATCAATGGAAATTACAGATATTGCATCTGTTGCGTCTACTTGGTCACAGCGAGTATTGGAGATGTCGGGTTTGCTAGCTTCTGAATCTATGAGTGCATAGTCTCAAGTAATGCACTTGACCACTTGACCACTGCGATCAGCTACGCTGGGCGGTTACGCCATCGCTCCTCAGTAAATACTGCTGTATCAAGAGTCGGCAGTCGCGTCATTATCAGTGGTAGAGTATTTAGAAGCAATAAAATAATTATTTTTGCTTGGTAATTAATTAGATTTTGCTACGGGATTATGAGAATACTACACAGCAATTTGCTCCCAGCTAGAATTCTCCTCAAGAATATCTATTTCATCTTGAGATAGTATTTTAGGTTGCATTTGGTGGAGATAGTGCAGCACAATTTTGACATCCTCATTATTAAACTTATAATACTCAGTTAAACTGCCGATGGGATAATTAAAGCCCTGATAGCGGTGTTTGAAATACAGTTCAATATTCCCTCTATGCTCCCAAGTTCCTAATACTCTAATAGCAACACTCGAATAATGAGCAAGTAAATCAATTTTTACTTCTGCTACTCGCTTGACAACGGGTCTTTGGGTTACTCCTATCTTGTACAAAGTGCCAATATTCGTTTCAATCTCTAAAAAATATAGGCTAGAGGATAGAATACGTTGAAGTTGAGCGCGATACAGCTTCAAATCAGTAAATCGATATGCTAAATCTGGAGCATTTTTGTATTCGGCGTGTTTAAAAGCTAGCTCCAGTTTCAGCAGTTTTTTAAGTAATAGTGGCTCCTGTACATCATTGAACCGCGCAAACTCTAGCGCTCCAACGGGAATTTTACCCAAATCACTAAATTCATACTCAGGTGGGGTTAAGTATAGGTTTTTTCTTAACACTGCTGCTTTGAGTAAACCAGAAGTAATTAAGTAGGAACTAATAGGGTAATTTTTGGCTCCGTACTCCTGCCAAAGCAGCTTTAACTGTGCCAAATCCTTGCCAGATAATTGAACGTTGAAATTGTCATAGAGTGGCAGAGTAGGGAATTCTCGGTTAGCTATGGGGCGGCAGGTTTCTTCATTATGAGCAAAATGATGCTCTTTCACCTTGCCTTTTTTAGCAGTTAGACTGCTATTACAGTAAGGACACTGAAGTGAAGTCTTCCCCCTATTGATATCTTCAATACATATCAAGATACCTTCTTCATTTACACCATATTTTAGCCACATTGCCACACCATTACTGAATAGTTAAAGTTGCTCTTACTAGTGTGCTTTAACTTTTCCAATATGTCTCTATCTTCTGGAGTAATATAATGTTGATTTTAAGAATTAATGCACCAGTTAAAAACCCCTCCAAGGTTGGAGAGGTAAAGTAGCTTTTCAAAGTCTGTACTGAAACTATGCTTTATTCAAAGTTGCCAATACCCATCATATAATAAGCAATAACAGCAGTATCAAAGGGTTGCAGGTAATTGATATTTATGGGATTACTGGGTAAAGTAATTAATGTTTTACTCTTGTTAGAAGTAGCTGTTTGATTGTTAGCGATTCTAGGTAGTAAAATAGAACCAACAAGATTTGCCAAATTGAGCGGGTTAGCGAGTTTCATAGGTGATTCTGTGTTGGTTATGGAATATATATATTTAACTGAAATAATCTAACAACTTATGCATCACAGTTAATCATTTGTAGGTGCGATCGCCTGACTACAAAACTAAAAAGATGGGGGCGACACCGAATAGCCCGCCGCAGGCATCGCTTGAAAGCAGACTGCTTTTGATGTGCGATGGCGTACCCGCCCGCCGGAGGCATCGCTCTTTTTTCCTTTCTACGAGACGCTGAACGCAAGCGCTTGAATGAAGAGCGATAAGCAAGAGCCACATCGCTGGCGCTTACCACAATTCCTGTGATTCAATTTTGGCGTTGCTGATTGCGGTATGAATTAAGAAAATATAGGAATAGAACGGTACTTTA
>CAZZZY010000535.1:0-4881 GCA_964658545.1 uncultured Acetobacteraceae bacterium
CCCATTCCCAATGCCCAATTCCCAATTCGTCAGTTAATATCGTTGAAAAGCAACTTGGTATAAGAGGGTGTGGGTAGGTGAAAGAGGCGCTGATCGTAATTTTGGCAGTAGTTGTGGGATTGTTTGTGGTAGTCGAGATCGGATTGCGATCGCTCTTTGGCTTTGGTAATCCCCTAATTTACATTGGCGATGAGGAGATTGGTTATTTATTGGCTCCTAACCAGCGGACTCGTCGTTTTGGTAATCGCATTGAAATTAATGAATATTCTATGCGAGGTAGTCCGATAAATAAGACACCTACACCTTCTGGGCTGCGAATTTTACTGTTAGGGGATTCTATTGCTAATGGTGGCTGGTGGACAGATCAGACTAATACAATATCCGCGATGATGATGCGTTCTCTGGCATCATCTACTCATAGTAATGATCAGGAAGTAGAAGTGCTGAATGCTTCAGCTAACTCTTGGGGGCCAAGAAACGAGTTAGCTTACTTAGAGAAATTTAGCAATTTCAACGCGCAAACGGTAGTGTTATTAATTAATACCGATGATTTGTTTGCTACTCCTCCCACTTCTTTACCGGTAGGACGCGATCGCAATTATCCCGATAGTAAACCTCCCCTAGCATTAGTAGAAGTGTGGCAACGTTATATCATTAAGCAAAAGCCAATTCCCGAAATGAACGCAGTGCAGAATGAAGCAGGCGATCGCGTGGGGATTAATTTGGAGGCGATCGGCAAAATTCAAGCCCTGACTCGCCAAAGCAAAAGCCAATTTCTGCTAGTCATGACTCCCTTACTACGAGAAATTGGTGAACCAGGCCCCCGCGATTACGAAATTCAAGCCCGCCAGCGCTTGAAAGATTTTACCAAGGCCCAGCAAATCAACTATATAGACTTTTTACCGATATTTAACTCAACTACCAACCCGCAAGCTTTATATCACGATCACATTCACCTCAACTTGCAAGGTAATAAATCTGTCAGTGAAGTTATGGAGCGATCGCTTTTAGAAATACTGGGAGAGATACCACCATTCGTGACAGGTTAAGATGATATTAGTTTTGTCAATTCGTAATTATCTTTAATTATTAACCTTAACAATGTATTAAATTAAGAAAATTACTGACTTTTCCTCGCAAAAATGAATGATGCGTTTAAATATTGTGCGACGCCGAATAGCCCGCCTTAGGCATCGCTGACTTAGAAAATTGTGTTTTTTACCCTATTTTTCGCTAAATTTTAAGCATTATTGCTTATTGCCGATTAGCTTACCTAAGAATCATAACTAACTAACGGCAACAGCAAGCGGCTAACTACCCGATTATCTGGTAATTGATAGAAATTTAACTCTCCTCCCAGTTCTTCCATGAGGTTTTGGCAGATTAGTAGATGTAAACCTGGTGGTTGGTTAAGTTTGGAGGGAGCAAGCACATCTTTGGGTGCATTTTGATGTAGTTCTGTGAGTAGCTGTGATTCGATCGCACCGTTGTATGTAATCGACAGTTCCAGCGATGTCTGATGTTCAGCGCTTACACTTGCAGAAGACTGCTTGGTATTTAGGGGTTTTGACGCAGCATCTAAACGGCGACACCAAATGTCAATTCTGCCACCGATTTGAGAACGGTTACAGGCAGTGACCAATAATTCATGGATAATTAATTCAATTTTGACAATATCACCAGCGATCGCCATTGTGGATTGAGCGCTTGAACTAGGAACGCCTCTGGCTAACGAGGAGTTCTTTGGCGACTCTTGATCATCAATTGGTTGTCCCAAGCCATGTACGCCAATCCATAGCTTTTGGGGTTTAAGTAAATTTTCGATGCGTTCGAGCGATCGCTTTAGTAAACTGGCTATGGGCATAGTTTCCCAACTGATATGTAGCTGCCAGTTTTCAAGTTTTAGCATTCCACTCATAGAGGTGGCTGTGTGGTCTAATTGTCTTAGCAATAGCTGGTAGCGCATCTGGGTCAGTTCATTAGCAGGAATACCCAAATCGTGTATTTGTTTCAGGGATAGCGCCGTTATTCTTTGGATTTCCTCTAGGCGACGATGTTTGTACCAGTTGAGTTGTCGTAGTTGCTCTGTTGTCGCCTCTAAAAGTTGGGTAATTTGCTTTTGACGACGCCACCAAGCTAATTGAGAAATCAGAGTTGCGATCGCATTGAGGTTTTGTTCTGACCAGCGACGCTCTTGATAGTCTGCTAATAAAACTACACCAGTGCTTTCATAATCAGCATTGGTACGTAATGCCATCACCAAAATTTGACCTTTATCTGGAGTATTCAACCATTTTCGAGTTTCTGGGGGTAAATTATCCACCTCTAAGGTTAGGTAATTATCCGTAGCAAGTGCCCACTGAATTAAGGCTTCAGCCTGGATAGAAATAGATGCATCGGCAAAAATCCCAAATAGACTATTGTCTATCACTCCAGGGATAATTTCTGCCCAACTTTCACCAGGCGACCAGGATAGCAGTAGTGCTAGAGGACAACCCAGAATCGATGCTATTTGTTCGAGTGCTGTCCGTTCTAAATGCTTTTTTTCGACCTCGATGTTGCTATTCTGGGTTTGTGTCAAGATGTTTAGGCATCGCTCAAATGCCTGGGAAGTTTTTTGCTGCTGGGTAGTGCGGTTGTGTAATTGCCACTGACGAACAATGACACCAATCTGTTGACTAACAGCCCAAAGTAATTCCTTTTCCAGAGTTGTCCAAGAACGATGGGTTTCGTGAGTGATGACTAAAAGTGCTGTTGGTATATGACTTTGAGTGCATTTACAAATAAGTAGCGATCGCACTCCACTTTCTAGTAAAGAGGGCCGCCAGTTAAAAAAGCGTAAATCTTCATCTAAGTTCTCAATTTCCACCGCTTCAGTTGAACGTTGCAAAAGCTGCACATCTAATTCTTTGAGAGGATTGAGGCTAAATGTCAACGGTCGGCGATTATGGGGCTGACTTTGGTAAATAAATTGATAATTATTTTGCTCAGGATTGTACTGCAACAGCAGAAAGCGGGTGGCTGTTAGTCGAGCTAAAACCCTTATAGCACAGCTGTGTAAAGTTTCGTGGAGGTCATGTTCACTATAGATACCTTGGGCAACTTGACCAGTCAGTTGGGCATCCTCTTGGATCTGTTTGATAGTACTTTCCATACTTTCGTTAGGTGCAATCAGGGAGATTAAACCAGCCACACCCTGAACAAAATTTTGGTCTGCCTCCGTCCAGATTCGAGGTTCATTGCTTTCCACTGCTAGAAAACCAAGCAAGTTCTTTTGCCAGATAATCGGAGCTGCCAAGAGCGATCGCACCTTCAGCCGTTGCAGCAATTTTGCTGTAAAATGGCTTTTTAAAGAACTGCGGGCATCACCAATTGAGACAATTTGGTTAACAGCCAAAGCATAATAAAAGTCGCTCAAGTCTTGTACAGTCATTCCCGCAGGTTGCTGAGTACTGGAATTGCGATCAATTTTGACAAGTTGATTGCTCATGCGACACCAAAAGTAGCGCCCTTCCCGCTCAAACCAGTAAACATTTGTGCGACTAGGAGAGACAAATTTATGAGTTGCTTGCACCCCTGCTTCCAGTCTTTGATTAAGGTTACTGAGGGTGCGTAAATTTTCGAGCAATTCTAATAATGGCTCATCGGTTCGTTTGGTTTGCTTTTGCTGCTTGTGTATCTCCTGTTGATAAAGCACTGCCCCCAATTCACCTAAAACCATCATCAAACGTGCTTTTGCTTCCCCTGTCAGTAGGTAGCCCCAACGCTCTGAACCCAGTAATAGCAAACCCAAGCAACGGTCTTTATAGCGAATAGGTAAAATAATCGTTCCTTGGATATGCAATTTTGCGGCAATTTTTCGCCATTCGGCGGCGCGGATTTCAGTTTGCAAATCAGCTATGCCCAAGGGATGCTGTTCAATCACCACTTGCTCTAATAAATCCCCAGGACTGAGAACAACTCTTTGGTATAAAAAGCTCGTGTCACGATCCGGTGTAATACCGCCTTTACCGAATAATATGTGATTTAGGCGATCGTAAAGAGCGATCCAAATCAGTCTATAGTCAAACTGTTCCTTAAGATAAGAAATAGTAGTTTCAATCAGAACATCAACATCATCTTCTTCTCTGAGGGTCTGGAGGACGCGCCCCAAAGAGAGGATCTGCTGTTCGGCGGCTATAGGTTTTTGTGGCTGCCCCATCTGATTTATTGGTTAACGTAACTTGTAATATATAAGATGCCCAGAAAAGAACCCTGAGTAATATTGCCACAAGTGTTTAATTTTGACCCTCGACAGCTTAATAGGAGGTTATGTACCCAGAACTACTTAACAGTAACAATACCTTCACCAAAAAAGAGCCTACAAAACAAAAATTTTAGCCAAACTAGCAAAATGACCCATATATGAGCATTTAGCTGACAGCGAATGCCATAAGCATAAGTTTTGCGCGCATGACCATAGCGATCGCGCTGAAGGTTTTGAGTTCGTCAAATTTTTCACCTCTATTCATTTCTGGCAGTGCTTTGGCTTCCTGCATTTCATATATGCTCGGTAAATCGGCGTAAACAAGCAATAAATGATTACTCAAGACAACTTTAAATCTCTTTTACTATCGCTTCAACGAATTATCAGATATGCTAGAAACATAAACGTAGCCTATAAAATCTACTAAACCTTATGGATACCCATCAAGAAACCGAATATGTCTTAAGTAACTCGCATCTAATGCAACAGATCGAGCAATTCAAGCATAATTCCCAAAAATCAAACCCTAACCAACCAATCCATTCGATTGATTTCGACTACATTCTAAACAATCCAGAACTGATTCCACAAATTCAATTACTAATTGAAACCCACAAACACAAGCATCATGCGAT
>CAZZZY010000536.1:0-4859 GCA_964658545.1 uncultured Acetobacteraceae bacterium
TTTCAGGAGTTGCAGTGTTTCCATTAGGAGATTTCTCTGCCAATGCACAAGCATCGAATGCAAAAGCACCCGCTCCTGCTGTGAGTAAAAACACGAAATTGCGTCGATTAATAGTCATATAAGTTTTTGCAGCGAATCCATTATGTCTCTATTGCAGTTTTATTTTCTTAGATTTTGGCTACAAAAAATTGGGAATTGGCGATTATTTCTGGCAGTTTAAGAAACTATTTATAAGCGCTTCGGAGTGTAAAATATAATTGTTTTGTGTGCAATCGCTGTAATTGGTGGCGAGGGATAGGTTAGCGATCGCATCCAGAATCATTACCACACCGCCGTTAATCCAATTTTTTCACAAGCTCACCAGCGATAACTCGCCTGACTAAACCTCATCTATGTTGAGAACCGTAGTTTTTGCCCCACCCTAAATCCCTCTCCCAAGAGGGAGAGGGACAACTTTGCGGCTCCCCTTCTCCCAAATTTGGGAGAAGGGGCTGGGGGATGAGGGTTTTTTCTTTTCATACAGAATAGAACTACAGTTTTCAAGATGGACGCGGTTTAACTCATCAATTCTTTCGCTAACGTTACCATCATGCGCTAGCCATTCCTTAGTTTGTGGAAGTATCGTTACCGTAACTCTGACCTTGCCCTTCCATCGTGCGATCGCTCCTAATTTCAAATTTTCGAGAGATGCCGGGGAAACTTTTCTTTCTGCCATTTAGGGTTAAAAGATGATGCAAGAACTCAAAGCGAAAATCAAGGAATTGGGTAAACGAGCAGCCGAGTTAAGCCGTCAATCCGTAGAAGTATCAAAAGTAAACCGCAAACAAGGACTTGATTTAATGCGACAAGCCAGAGATGCTAGTAAGCAATGTCAAGCATTGATACAAGAGTTGAAAAAACAACAAGCCGCTTAATTATTGGGTAAAAATCCGCGAAGCCTGTACCCTGTTGACTTAAGACATTTACACTCCCAAGGGCAACGTTAGACCCCGGCTGATTAATTATTTATTGTTATTTCTGGTGAGATGTCGGTGTCCCAGCTTTTGATGACATTGACTGAAAAGTTGATTTTGCTGAAAAATAACCTAGCATCTCCAATTTAACAAACCTACCTCAAACTATTGGTAGAAGTAGGTTGTGAGGCTTTCAAACCTCTGACATTTATTTAAAACTACTCGCACTATTATCTAGCAGCGATCGCAAATCATCCTCAGCATTCTCTTTGGCGATTATCAGCGCGGCGAATAGGTTTTTATCAATAACGTACTGAAAAAATTTGTTCAACAGTTAGATTTAAATCTGGAAATGTTGGTGACTCTATACGGTCGTCTCCTCTAAACTGTTTACCACGATATTCACCCTCATTACTTAAAGAGTAAATTGTGATTGTTGCCTGTTTGGGATCGCCTATCAATTCCTTGCTACCCAAAGCAGCATAATCCACAATCCAATATTCTTGAATACCCATTTCTTCATAGTCAGCAAACTTTTTATGATAATCATCTCTCCAGTTAGTACTGACGACTTCAATCACTAATGGAATTGAATCTGGTTTACTAAGGATAGATTGTTTCTCCCATAATGGTTCATTACCCAAGTTAGAAAAATTCATTAATAAAACATCAGGATAGTACCCTGACATTTTATTTTCTGGCTTCACTGTGGCGGTTTTAGGTATACCGTAATTAAGTTTAAGACGAAGACACTCATACCCTAACATCATTGTTAAAAATGCTACTATTTGCTCGTGTTTCCCTGATGGTGGCGGCATTTGAATAATATCTCCATCGTGTAATTCATAACGAATGTTTTCCGGTTGTGTTTGTAAAAACTCTAAATATTCATCAAATGTAAATAGTTTTTGTAGTGATTGAATCATTATTTCATTCTGATTATGGATATAAACACTTCTCACTGCTGTAACCTGAAAATTAAGAGTTAACGGGGTGTAGCGGCCAAAGGTGAAAGTAAATCGGCATGGACGCGCCAAGGTTCTTACTCAGTAAGAGATACAGCAAATTTTCGCTATTGGGTTAACAAATGACCCCGATCGCACGACGCAAGGGCAAGGTCAGAGTTACGGTCAAAAATTGGATTAACGGCGGCGTGGTGATGATTCTAGATGCGATCACTAAATCCCTCGCCACCACAGCGATTGCCCCTACACCCCGTCACAGCGATCGCACACAAAATAATTATATTTTACACTCCGAAGCGCTTATAATATTCTGTCCCCAGTTTTAGGATCAAACACAAACAATTGATTTAAATCAAGTTGTAGAGAAAGGCGATCGCCTAGACGCAGACGCACATCTCCACCCACCTGAATATTCAACACCACCGCCGAACCAGGTAAGCCAGCACGAATCAAAGTTTCCCTTCCCAAAGGTTCCACCAGCTTAACTTCTACAATCAGCTGACTCTCATTTCCTTCTTGGCGACTTGGCGGTTCGTTAATAAGAATATGCTCTGGACGAATCCCCAAATCAAAACTGTGTCCCTGACGCAACTGTAATTTTTCATTCACAACTGCTGGAATTGCTAATAACTGTCCACTCACATCAAAACCGTTATTTTGATAGATAGCAGGTAAGATATTCATTGGCGGACTGCCTAAAAAACTTGCCACCATCAGATTAGCAGGACTTGCATAAATAGTTTGGGGATCTCCAATTTGTTGAATCCGCCCGCGATTTAGCACGACTATTTTATCAGCCAAAGTCATCGCTTCAACTTGATCGTGGGTGACGTAAATTGTTGTAATGCCTAATTCTTGATGTAATTGTTTTAATTCTGCCCTTGTATCATCGCGTAATTGGGCATCTAAATTAGATAAAGGTTCATCAAGTAAAAACACTTGGGGTTCACGAGCGATCGCTCTCCCTAATGCTACCCGTTGTTGCTGTCCCCCAGAAAGTTGTTTGGGTTTACGATCCAGTAGGTGATCCAGAGAAAGCGATCGCGCCACATTCATTACCCGTTCTTGAATGATTTTCTGGTCAACCTTCCGCATCTGCAAGCCAAAGCCGATGTTTTGGGCCACGCTCATGTGAGGATAGAGGGCGTAGTTCTGGAACACCATCGCCACATCTCGTTGTCTGGCTGGGATATTATTCACCAAGCGATCGCCAATAAAGAGTTTACCAGAGGTGGCAGTTTCTAAACCAGCGATCGTTCGCAAAATTGTCGATTTACCACAACCCGATGGCCCGACTAAAACCCAAAACTCGCCATCGGGAATTTCAAAGGTAATATCCTCGATCGCAGTGACATTGTTGAATCTACGTTTAATATCTTCTAGACGAACGTTTGCCATTATCCATTTTGATATTTAGAGTTTGGGATCTGCGACACTTTTAACTCAGTACTAGGGGCTTTTATCAGTCCCATCTGAGGAACTGTGAGGCTGCTTTGTCAGTGCAGAAACTTGGTTGTTCTGCACAACTCTAATCAGAAATCTTAGAGCCTCATTAACAGCATTGGCATCGGGAAAAACCTCTGCAACATCAGGTTCCAAACGAATTGTTGTCTTACCAAAGCTCTTTCTCTCAGGGCCTAACTTTCTAACTCTTAGACTTTTTAAGTCATACTCTGAACGCAGATCGTCTTCCATTTCTGACTTACCCTTCTTCATAAGCTTCTCGCTCGGATCGCGTTACTTCTCTTGCACTAATGAGACGAATTGAATTTCCTCTTTCCGTATACGACATGATTAGTAAGCGTCCCCGACTTGATTCTCCAATAATAAGGTAACGCTCCTCATCATCTGAGTGGTCTGGATCATAGAAGTTAACATAGAGCGGATCATCGAAAACAGTTTTGGCTTCTTCCAAGGAAACCTGATGTTTTAAAAGATTTATTGCCGCTTTGTTTTCGTCCCACTCAAACTTCATGTAATTATTAAATTACTCTTTTTTATACCTGAATTTGTAGGTACTCTTTCATCATTTGTTGATTCTAAACAAAGTTTAATTACTTCTTTCATGTTAGTCATAAACTCATCAATTGTTTCTCCCTGACTGTAACAGGCTTGTAGCTGAGGGACTTCTCCAACATAGTAGCCATCTTCATCCCGTTCAATGATGACGTAGAATTCTCGGTTGGTAGGATTGATCATAATCTATTTGTACGTAGACTCAAAATCATTTTTCTGAATTCTTCGACCAAGCTGGATGAGAGAGTAAAGAAGCAAAGACTCGTACCCCGCGAAGTTGATTAGAGAGGGGTAAGTGACCTCTAGGCGCACTCAAATCCCAGGTAAAACTGTTGGGGTATCGCGTCCAGTTATTACCTTCTTTCCAGCCAATTTTCGGCCAAAAATTCTCCCAATTTTTACCTAAACTCAACCAAATTTCTCGCTGCACTGAAAAGCCAAATTTACCTTCGGAGTGAACTAACCACAGGTTGTTAATGGTTTGCAAGTCAACAGCCGGGGTATTTTCTACCTCAGTAAAGTACAACCATTTTCGTTGTACAGCAGTTGGCCCTGATAGTTCACACATTTTTTGGATGGTGACGCGATCGGCTGCTTGGAAGTCTTGAGCAGCAAGTAGCTGTTGCAAAGAATTGTAGTTAATGCCGCACTCTGATTTTAGAGGTACAATTCCTTCAGGAAAACACGATCGCAAAAATTCTTTGGCTTGAGGTGCATCAGAGTTGTAAAGGACTTGGTAAGCTTTGCCATCAATCCAAGTCGCTGGGTTCTCACGTCGTTTCAGTAAAAATTCCATCAACACGTCTAATCCCTCATTACCCAACTCAGCTAATTGTGGGATTATCTGTTGTTGGACTTTTTCAGACCCGGCGATTAACGGTCGTCGCAGGGAGTCGATGTCATTTGCAGGGCCTGATAAAATCAT
>CAZZZY010000537.1:0-4853 GCA_964658545.1 uncultured Acetobacteraceae bacterium
CCCATTCCCAAATAACTATTTATTATGGTTGACTATCTCATTTTCTTAGCAATTTCTACAGCCCTTTTTGCTTTATTCGGTCTGGGACTCAATTTACAGTGGGGCTTTACCGGGTTAATTAACTTTGGTCATATTGCTTTCATGACCCTTGGAGCATATACAACCGTATTGTTAAGCTTAAAGGGCGTACCCCTACTAGTATCAGCTGGGGCTGGGGCAATTGTCGCCGCCTTGTTGGGTTTGATAATTGGTTTTGCAACTCTACGCTTGCGGGAAGATTATCTAGGAATTGTCACCATTGGTACTGGCGAATTAATTCGTTTGGTGGTAAATAATCAGGATTTACCTGTCGGTGATACCTGGGTTTCTGGGGCGTTTGGTGTGCAAAGTTATCCTATACCCCTATCCACAGAGCCCAATTTGTTTGTCAGATTAGTGATGATTGGGTTGTTAACGCTACTAGCTGCTGTAACTTTTTTTACATTATGGCGATGGATTCGTACCACCCAAATATCTCGGACTACTGATTTAGGCAAAAGGACAACTAGCAAGCAAGAATTTGCGTCGCGCTTGGGTGTGGGAATTGTGTTAGCAGTTTTGGCGGCAGCGATTTATATTTCTGGGGTGATTGGATTGTACAATTACAACCCCAAAGCGGGTTTAATGCTGGTGTTGCTGCTGGTTTTAGCATTTGTATACTGGCGCTTAGAAATTTTGGTGCGATCGCCTTGGGGTAGAATTCTCAAAGCCATCCGCGAAGATGAAGAAATTCCCAAGGCGCTGGGAAAAAATGTCTTTTGGTATAAATTACAATCCTTAATGTTAGGGGGTGCGATCGCAGGTATCGCTGGTGCTTTTTTCGCTTGGCAACTCAGCGCCATTTACCCTGATAATTTTCAACCACAGATCACCTTTGACACTTGGATTATGGTGATTTTAGGAGGTTCTGGGAATAATGTTGGTACGATCTTAGGTGCGGTAATTTTCTTTTCTTACGATGCGCTGACACGAGAAGTCTTACCCAGAATCGTCCCCCTTGATGAAGCCCGTTTGGGTGCATTTCGGATCATGGTAATCGGACTAATTTTGATGGTACTGATGATTTGGCGACCTCAAGGTATTCTAGGGAAAAAGGAGGAACTTACCCTTGGTAAATAACCAGTCATCGCCACTTCCCCTTTTGGTAGCCACTGGACTTTCTAAAAGCTTTGGTGGTGTCAAAGCAGTTAATGAGGCGAACATCGAAGTTGCTAAAGGCAGCATTACAGGCTTGATTGGCCCCAATGGTGCTGGTAAAACTACTTTCTTTAATTTACTCTCAAACTTCATCCGGCCAGATAAAGGGCGAGTGATTTTTGACGGCGAACCGATTCACAACTTGCAACCATATCAAATTGCCCAACAGGGAGTAATCCGCACTTTTCAGGTTGCACGGACTCTCTCGCGGTTGTCGGTGTTAGAAAATATGCTGCTGGCGGCGCAAAAACAAACGGGTGAGAATTTTTGGCAAGTGCAGTTGCAACCGCACATCGTCGCTAAGGAAGAAAAGCAACTCCAAGAGCGGGCAATGTTCCTGTTAGAATCAGTAGGCTTGGCAAAAAAAGCACAAGATTATGCTGGTGGCTTGTCTGGTGGACAACGTAAGCTGCTGGAAATAGGACGGGCGTTGATGACTAATCCCAAGTTAATTTTGTTGGATGAACCAGCTGCTGGGGTGAATCCGAAACTGATTGATGATATTTGCGATCGCATTCTCACTTGGAACCGCCAAGATGGGATGACCTTTTTGATTATTGAACACAATATGGATGTAATTATGTCCTTGTGCGATCGTGTTTGGGTACTGGCGGAAGGGCAGAATTTGGCTGACGGTACACCCGCAGAAATTCAAAGCAATCCCAAAGTTTTAGAAGCTTATTTGGGAAAATAAAGTGCCAATTCATGAATTGCCCCTACGGGTGTACCTCACATAAATGAGAACCGTTATAGTTGCGATCGCATTCTCACTTGAAATCGTCCTAAACTATAAGAAAGCCCAAGAGTGGAGGCGTAGCGTTATGGTAATCACTCCTAATACCGCATCTGAGGTCATCTACCCCGAAAGCGACGGACAACCAATGGCCGATAATACCAAGCAATTTCGCTGGATAGTAACTATTAAAGAAAATTTAGAAATTTTATTTGCATCGCAATCAGATGTATTCATCGCCGGAGATCTACTTTGGTATCCAGTTGAAGGCAATCCTAACATCAAAAAAGCACCTGATACTCTGGTAGTGTTTGGTAGACCCAAGGGAGATAGGGGTTCTTACAAACAATGGGAAGAAGAGAACATTCCGCCACAGGTGGTATTTGAAATATTATCTCCTGGTAATACAACTAAAGAAATGGCACATAAACTCCTGTTTTATCAACGTTATGGAGTTGAAGAATATTATATTTATGACCCAGACCAAAATGAATTAACAGGGTTTGTGCGCTCAGAAGATTGGTTGCAAGAAATTAACCAGATTCATGGATGGATAAGTCCCCGTTTGCAAATCCGCTTTGAACTTACCCCACAAACTCTAGAAATATATCGCCTTGATGGATATAAGTTTCTTACACCCGTTGAGCTTGACCAAGTACGTACACAAGAACGTCAACGTGCTGAACAAGAACGTCAAGCTAAAGAAATAGCTCTCCAACAACTAGGGGAAGAACGCCAACGATATCAAGATTTATTGACACGACTGCAAGAACGGGGAATTAACCCAGAACAACTGTTGTGAAACATCTTTCAAACCTATGTTGTACGCCAATAAATCCCATTTTCTCGCTGCATTAACTGGCAAGCAATTAACTCTCGTCGCAGGGTGGCACAGTCAATATGGTAGCGTTTGAGAATATCATTTACCAGGCGTTCCGGGTAGTTGACTCCCACTTCAAACTGGTTTACCAACCATTTAAGAATTACTAAACGTTTTTTGCGACTAGCGGGGATTTCTTTAAGGGATTCGCCCTCGAAATAGTTTTTCAACACTTTGCTTTCCCAGGCCTCAGTATCCACATCCTCAATCAAAGATGCTATTTTCTCAGGTGTGAAAATTTCCTTACTAATGCTTTGCAAAGCCTCGCTATCCAATTTATATAGACGGCTATTACCTTCAGGACGCATTGTTACCAAATTTAGCTCTTTAAGTTTCGCTAAATGATGGGATACCGTCGGTTCCTTCAGTTGCAGTAACACCGCCAATTCTTCGACGCTGCACTCCTGATTCGCCAGGATACCTACAATCTTCAATCGACTATCATCCGCTAATGCCTTGAAAAAGCGCAGTAAAATATTAAATTGCTCTGGTTGCATAACGAACTTCTAATTAGATAGATGTCTAATTAGAAGTATATCTAATTTAAAAGCCCAAATCCCCAACTTCTCAAAAAAGTCGGGGATTTTCTTGTTCAGTTTAACTAAACTGTTCCCCTGCATCCAGGTTGAACAACATTTGCAGAGTTTGCATACAGCGCCGTCTAGCTTCCACATCTTGCTGCGATCGCAATTGCACCATCGGGTCATGTAAAATTTTATTGACAATTCCCCGCGTTAATGCTTCAATCACCTCTTGATGTTTTTCTGCGAATTCCGAACCCAATCTCGACAAAGCTTTTTCTAACTCTTGTTCGCGGATGGTTTCGACTTTATTTCGCAAACAGCTAATAGTGGTAACAGTTTCAAGAGAGCGCCACCAAATATCAAAAGCTTCCACTTCTTCTTCTAAAAGTTTCTCGGCTTCCTGTGCAATCTTCCGACGGCTTTCGTAGTTTTGCGCTACTACAGCCTTCAAATCATCCACATTAAACGCCTGCACATTTTCTAGTTCATTGACATCCACATGAACATTACGCGGCACAGAAATATCAAATAACATCAGAGAGCGCTGAACTTCTAAAACCATTTCCAATTTGGCCCTGTCAAGTATTGGCTCTGTTGCCGAAGTACTTGTAAATACCAAATCACTATCGGCAATTACTGCCATCATTTCCGATAACGGATGAATTTGGATCGGTTGTTGAGGGAACAGCTTGGCTAATTCTTGGGCACGATCGCGAGAGCGATTTACAATACTAATTTGCACAGCACCTTTAGAAAGTAGATGCTGTACCAACAGCCGCGACATTTTACCAGCACCGAGAATTACCACTCGACAAGCAGCTAAATTTGCCACTTTTATCTGTGCTAATTCTACAGCTGCCGAACTAATAGAAACAGCGCCAGTACCTATACTAGTTTCAGTCCGAACCCGCTTACCTGCTGTTAACGCTTGTTTAAATAATCGATTCAAAATGGTTTTTATACCGTTATATTGCTGTCCCAGTTTGTGAGTAGTTTTCACCTGAGCCAGAATTTGACCTTCTCCGAGTACCAAACTATCTAAACCACCGGCTACCCGCATGACGTGCATTACTGCATCATCATGTAGCAACATAAATAAATGTTGTCGCAGAGAAAGCACGGGTAATTTGCTATATTCCGCAAGAAACTGAGTTATTTCTCGGATACCTTGGTCTGCTTCACTGGTAACAATATAGATTTCCAGGCGGTTACAAGTGCTAAGAATTGCAACCTCATCAATATGAGGATAGCTGGCCAGTTGAGCGATCGCACTTTCAATTTGTAGTTCTGGAATGCTCAGTTTTTCCCGGACTTCTACTGGGGCTGTTTTATGGCTTAACCCCACCACTGCTATATTCATTTGCTAAATCGTAGTTACTAGTTGGTAGTTGGCAATCTGGCATTAAGTGAGAATAGGGAATGGGGAATTTTTGCTTCTTGGTTGCTATTTTTGCAACCAATAATTAATCACTAACTACTA
>CAZZZY010000538.1:0-4851 GCA_964658545.1 uncultured Acetobacteraceae bacterium
ATGGCTGAAACCCTTGTTTTTAGGTTGGTTTTCAAAAGTTTGTGGTTTACTGAGTATCCCCGTGGCAAACTTTGCTGTTTTGGGAGAACAGGTGCAATCTATAGTAAATTTATTACCCGTGATCAATTCGCTGGGTTTAGATAAAAGAAACGTTTGAATTCTAGTTTGCTCATAAGTCATATCATCTTTAAATTCAATAGAAATTTTTTCCCAATTTGTATTAAAACGCCATTTTCCAAAAAGTAAAATTTCTATTTCTGTATCCGACAGATTCATATTATTCATTGGCTTTATCCCCTATTATTAAATAATGTGCGATTCACTCATGGTAAAGTTTCATGACAAGTTTTGGCACGACTAAAAAATAAATGCATCTGCCATACTAGCCAAGACCCAACTCGCCAAGCTGCCATTGACAGGGGGGTTGTAGATGAATGTGGGGGTATGTCTAATATATTTTGGTCATAATGTAACCATTTAACTGGTAGATGTCCCATCGGTGTCGTTGGGGATAATTTAAAAGTTAGTTGGTCGTAATTTAACCAGTTTCCCTCTTTTCGCCAACCCAGGCGATCGCCAAGTCTTTTTTCTGTTTCATAATCTATTTGACCGCCTATTTCGTTCCAAATACTTTGCTGAACACTAAAGCCAAAGTAACCATGACTGTATTGTTGCCAAAGTTGATCAATTTTATGAAAAGCTTGACATGAAAAGTTAAGAATATCTTCTTTATAAACTTCATTCCAATCATTCTTGCCCATGACTTGTAGCATTAATTTAGTTGTTTCAATATCAGCTTCTTGCCACTTGTACTGTGCAAGAAGGTTTTGCAATTTACTGTAATCAATATTCCAATTACTTTTAAATTCTGTGGCAAACTCAATATCCTTATCATTATTAGGTTGTTCCACCAGTTCTTTTTTCTCGATAAAAAGTTGAGAATAAGAAGAAGCAATATCTGTTTCTTCTATTCCTAGCACTTTCTTTTGAGCAACCAGTTGAGTAGACATATAATTAGATATTAGGTAAATGGCTTGATTTAAAGTTATCTCATCTTTACTTAAATCAAAGTCATGAACCTGCAAATCTAATAATTGTAACTGAAAAAAAGCATCTTGCAGTCTATCTTTTTTCTCATAAGTTGCCACTAATAAATTGAGGATGTCATGAGACATAATACTAGTATCTTGTATCCTTAATAAATTAACTTGAGAATTTAGAGTACTACTTGCTAAATTTTGAATTTCTCCTACAATTGCGTAAAAATCTGCATCTACTTTTACTACATCATCTATTAAAGATTGAAACGGACTAAAGTAATCTTGTAGAGACTTTTCTAGATTAATTGCTGTTTCAGCTATTTTTGCTATTTCTTGACGAATTTTTGTAGCTCTGACTTGGTATTCATAAATTTCTTGATACACCTCTATATCTTTAAGTATTTTCTGAATAGCTTGCTTTTGATTTTTGGTATCTTCCGCTAACTTTTTAATTCCTTCACTGAGTAGCTTGACTTTTTCTAAAATTAAAAAGTTAGTATTACTTAACAACAAAAGAGATTTTAAATTTTCTTCTTCTTCCCATTTTAACTTGTCAATTATTTGAGAATTTTTATGGTTCTTTATCTCTAGCTTACTTCTTTCTTCATTTATTTTTCTAATTTCATAATATTTTTGGTTAAACAGATTTTTCCAGTCATCTATAAATTTTAATAAAAAATTTTGATAACTATTTTTATAATCTTCTAAAAAATCAAGAAGTTGAGTATAATCTCTAATTAATAATTTAACCTCTGCTAAAGTTTCTCCTTGACTAATTTGTTTTTTCCATTTGATTATTCCCCAAAAATAAGAATAATATTTAGTACCTTCTTTAATTAAGCTTTGGCAATTTCTAATTTTTCTTTGAACTTTTTTTAGTTTGGGATTTTTTAAGGTAGGAAATTTGTAATGTTTTTTATAAATCGTAATAGATTCATAAGTAACTAATTGTTTTTGCTTTATAGTTAGCATCACTTATTTTGAAACATACAAATAGTTACTAAACTCTTATTCATTTCAACGCATGAAGATTTTTGTGATTACATTAAGTCAAGATATTCTTTTTAAAGCAGACAAAATTACTTTACGGTAGCTGTTTTGCATAATTTCCATACCAGCATTTTCTCTCGTGATTCTATAAGCTGTATTCTGATTTTTTCTAAGACCCGCTTTGAACTTATATTATCCCGATCGCATCCAGCAGTCACACTTTGCACATTAGGTTGAGATAACGCCCAATCTACCACAGCTTTCGTAGCTTCAGACGTGTATCCCTGTTGTCGATATGATGGCGCTATGTAATAGCCAATTTCAAGGGAACCGCTAGGTAAACCTGTGCTATGTGGGATAACTTTAACCATATAGCCTTAATCTATTACCCATTTCAAGACCTCCGGGTTTTTGTTATAGCGGTAGGTTACACCATCCTTAGTAGTCACAGACTTTTGTTGACTAGCTTTAGTTCTGATAGTAGTAAGAGAATAATCTGTTAATGTCTGAAGCTCTTTATGAGAAAGTCCTATAATTGTGGCTATTGCTGCTGATTCTAGTTTTATTTTGAGTTCATTTTTCGGGTAAATATCTATCGTAATTTGCTCCTTTTGTGATGGATTAACAGCAATTCCTTTTTGCAATTGATAATCTGGCATAGAAACAAGTTGCCAATTAGATCCTTGTGAAAGTTCTAACACCCATTGATGATAATTAAATAAGCTTTCTCTATGTCCAACACTGATAAAAGTTGTTTTCGTTGATTGTAACTGTTGATATAAATTACCTTCGTTATTTAAATCTAAAGCACTCGTTGCTTCATCTAAGATAGTGAAACTAGGATGTGTAATTAATAGCCGTGCAAAAGCGAGGCGTTGTTGTTCTCCTAACGACAATATATTTTCCCAAGGAACTTCTGTATCAAAACCATCTACGCGGGTAAGTAAGTGTTGCAGGTTAACTTGTTGCAAAATGTGTTCAAGTTCGCGAGCGCTCATTTTTCTGTCTGTGTGAGGATAGAGCAACTGTTCGCGCAAAGTCCCTAAAATGATATAAGGTCGTTGGGGTAAGAATAATACTTCTTTTAGGGGAGGACGCACTAAACGACCAGTTCCCGCATTCCATAAACCAGCGATCGCTCTCAACAAAGAACTTTTACCCCTACCACTAGGGCCAACAATCAATAACCCTTCACCTGGGCCAACAGCAACTGACAAATTTTCAACAATCACCTGTTCATAATTTGGCGTTTGTAAAGTGACATTCTCAAAAGCTAAACGTTCTTCTTCTAGAATTTGAATAGTACTGACGTTCTCTGGTTGTTTACTAGCAGCCTGTAGCGCATCTGAAAACTCTGCTAAACGCTTTACATAGCCAGAAAATCGCCCTGAAATCCCAAACTCGGCTATTAGTTCTCCTAGAGCATTAGAAAACATAAAGCAAGCAAAACTAGCTTGGTTAATTTGTCCATAATCAATTTTATCCTGAAGAAATAAAGGTGTAAGAATGAACATCGAGAATACGCTAATGGCAGACTGATATGCTCTGCCAAAAGCGTCTTGTCCCCTCTCTAAATTCAACCGGCGTTCAGCAGTTTTTAAAACATTATTAAATCTCCTCTGAATTATATTTAATTCTTCATTTTGTCCCTGAAAAAAAGCGATTGATTCAGCGTGATTACGAACATGAGTTAAGCAATAGGCAAAATCTGCTTTAAATGCAAGTTCTTCTTGGTTTACTTTATTTATTCCTTGATTCAAGTAAACAGCTATTAAATTACCTACAATTGTATAAATAACTAAATAAATTGCGATTTGTGAAGAAACTGTCCAGAGAATTATCAAAGAACTTCCCATTTCTAAAGATTTTTCTAGTAAAGAAGATGAGAATCTCAAGCCAATACTAGTAATGGGTTCTATTTCTTGGGATAAGCGTTGATCTGGATTATCTATATCAGATTTAAAATTGATTTTATAATAAGCTTGATTGCTTAAATATTTTTCTAAAACATGATTATTTAGCCATTTGTACCAGTCAAGAATTATTTTTTTTCTGACATATCTCAAAAGAGTCACTAACAAGACCATTCCTACAATAATGAGACTGGACAGCCATAAAGTACTATAATATTTATCAAGGTCTCTCAGTTCAATAACGATATCAATTACATAGCGATTCCAGTAACTATTTGCAGCATTTGCACCGACAATTACGACTATTAATAATACTAAGGAAATGAGCATTCCCCATGAGTGAATGACATCTGAAAATGCTCTTCCTTCTGCTTTTGTTGGATACCAATAAGGTTGAGCAACTACTTTCACATCCTGCCAAAATTGAATCAAGGCTGAAAAAGGATTTGTTGTATTTTGCTCACGCACACATGGAGTTTGCATATTCTAAAAATGTAGCCGTTACTAATTACACTAGGAATTTTGAAATGGCCTTTGAGAATTAAGTTAGACTCAGAGGCCATTTTTCCTTTTAGAGAATGTCTGAAAACTTCTATGGTGTTGTATTCGAGATTTGTAGATCCCCCTAAATTCCCCTTTTTAAGGAGGACTTTAATTAAATTTCCCGCCTTTTTAAGGCTACCGTGTACACACAAATGATCTAATCACCCCAAATCCTATACTAGTAGGGTGTGTTATGCCGTAGGCTAACGCACCATCCTTGATTTTCGGTGCGTTAGGACTAATGTCCATAACGCACCCTACTAGATTAAAGCCAATTTTGGTTAGATTTTTCTACTTGTATGTACACCGTATCTTTTTAAGGGGAGCCAGCACTGTGGGCGGGTTTCCCGACTTGAAACGACTGG
>CAZZZY010000539.1:0-4849 GCA_964658545.1 uncultured Acetobacteraceae bacterium
AGCAACTGGCGCGACGCAGAGACAAGAAAGAGATGCTTAACCCAAGCGTATTGTACTATAACCCTCAAAACTGGTAACTGTTCACTATTTTAAAAAATTGGGAGAAATTCAAGAAATGGCTATTTATGAGCAAATTGGCAAAAGCTATGATTTGACTCGTCGTGCCGATCCTGAAATTGTTGCCCGATTAGCTGTTCATCTGCAAATAAAGTCAAATTCCTCATATCTCGATGTGGGATGTGGCACCGGAAATTACACACTAGCTTTAGCAAAATATGGTGGGATTTGGCATGGACTAGACCAGTCAAAAGAGATGATTGATGCTGCTACAAATAAGAGTAATATTGTAGCTTGGCAAGTTGCAGAAGCTGAATCATTACCTTATCCTGATGGAACTTTTTCCGGTGTGTTATGCACGCTAGCAATACATCATTTTGCTGCACTAACTCCTGCTTTTCGAGAGATTTATCGCGTCCTGGCTGCTGGTCGCTTTGTACTATTTACTGCCACACCGAAGCAAATGAGTAAATATTGGTTAGTCGAATACTTTCCAGAGGCTATACATCAATCTGCTGAACAGATGCCAAGTTTAGAAAAGGTCAGATATGCTCTCGATGAGGCAGGTTTTAACTCAGTAAATATCGAACCTTATTCTATTTCAGAAAATTTGCAAGACCTATTTTTATATAGTGGGAAATATCGTCCTGAAATATATTTAGATGAAAATGTCCGCTCTGGAATTTCTACCTTTGCTTTGCTAGCTTCGGCGGATGAAATCGCCGCAGGGTGTCAAAGACTAGCAGCAGATATTAATACAGGACGGATTACCGAGATTGTTAAAAAGTATGAAAATAATCACGGAGATTACTTGTTTGTAATTGCCGATAAAGTATAGCAATTTTCAATCTGATGAGGTACAAGTATGCAAACAGACCTCACACCCTAACTCCCAGGGGAAACGCATCTAATTTGTTTTGACAAAATGTAACTTATATGGATGGAAAAAAAGCAAGTATTATTAGGTTGATATCAATGTAATAGATGTATACGAATCAGATTTGATGGTCAAATCGGTTCTGTAAGAATCAATAAAATGAGGTAAAGTGGTATTCTCAATTCATTTGAATGAGAGAAAATCTAGAAATGAAGCTATCACCAAAAATCACAATTGCAGATCATTTTAAAGATTTAGAAGACAACAAATCTATCTCCTGACTTTAGGGAGCGATCGCTTGATTATATCTCTTAATAAATATCACCAACTCTGCCATAACTAGACCACTATTGCTGCAACTACGCCCTTTGCCTCTAACGCAGCTGCAACCCGTAAAATTAAAGCTTCATTATATGGTGCTGCTATTAATTGTACGCCCAATGGTAAAGCATTTAAACGCTGAATTGGTACTGATAAAACTGGTAAGCCGATAAAAGATAATGGTTGAGTAAATAGTCCTAAATGAGGACGGACAAGAATTTCTTCGCCATCCAAAATCATCCTTTCTTGACCGATTAGCGGTGCAGAGATTGGTGTAGTTGGGGCAAGAATTACATCGATATTTTGAAAAACTTCTCGAATGCGATCGCGATACCAGCTTCTAAACCGTTGTGCTTTGAGATACCAGCTACTAGGGATTAACGCCCCAGCCAAAAAGCGATCGCGTGTCGCTGGATCAAAATCTTGGGAACACCTACGCAACTTATGCAAATGGAGATTTGCGCCCTCGCTAGCTGTAATCACAAACGCCGCAGCCCGGGCGCGGTGTGCTTCTGGTATGCTTACGTATTCTGTGACATTTAAAGCATCAGCTACCTTTTGTACTATTGCTAAAGCTTCCGGTTCTGCGCCTTGAGTGAAATAATCAGCTGCAATAGCAATTCTGATATCAGATATATCTTGTTTAAGTTGTGGTAAAACCAATTCAGGCGGACGCTTTGTACAAATGGGATCGCGATCGTCTTCTCCTTGCAGCACATCAAACACCGTAGCAATATCTTGCACAGAACGCGCAAAAGGGCCAATGTGGTCAAAACTGCTAGAAAATAAAGCTACCCCAGCCCGAGATAACCTTCCATAGGTTGGTTTCAAACCAAAAACACCACACAACGCCGCCGGAACGCGAATTGAACCATTCGTATCAGAACCTAGTGTCAGAGGTACTAACCCAGCAGCTACAGCCGCAGCCGAACCACCCGATGAACCACCAGCAACTCGCTGTAAATCATGGGGGTTGTAAGTAGCACCATAATGGGAGTTTTCCGTCACAAACCCATAAGCGTACTCATCCATATTCAAAGCGCCAAACAGCACCGCCCCCGCTTGTTTCAGCTTGGTGACGGCGGTTGCATCAAGGCTTGCTGGTGGGTTTTCTGCATTGATTTTTGATCCCGCCAGAGTCGTTAAACCAGCAATATCAAAGAGATTTTTTACTGCAAAAGGGACACCAGCAAGGGTTCCAGGATTATTACCTTGGGCAATTTCCCTGTCAATGCGGGCTGCATCTGTTAAAGCTGTCTCAGCAGTTATAGTCGTAAAACAGTTGAATAGGTGATTGTGCGCTGCTATTTGTGCTAAAGCAGCCTTGGTAACTTCCACCGCGCTAATTTCACCTTCGCGGACGGCAGCTGATATTGTTGTGGCATCGGCTAAATTAAGATTCATGCTGAAATATTAAGAGATAACGCCTTTAGCTTTTTGAGTAATAGCAGTCCGCATAGTTTTTGTTAGTTGTAGCAAAGTAAAAATAAAACCTAAATCTCAAATACAAGAGAGTCAACTGCCCTTATGGTTCAAATATAGGTGCAGCTTCAATTTCTTCAGCTAAAGGAAACTCATTAACAAGATTAGCGATCGCTCTAATTCTCTCAAAATTTGCCACCACCCCATCTCGATACTCATCTCTTAACTGCAAATCCAACAACAACGCCATTTGATCAACATACTCATCCACATCAAACCCCTCTCTTCTCATCTCTCCTCCTCTGTGGTAGCCTGCGGCAAGCCGAAGCGTCTACGTTATTCTAAAGTTATAACTTCTTGCAGCAACTAAAAATAGACAATGCGATTAATTTTATACAGTAAACCCGGCTGTCATTTATGCGAAGGCTTGCAAGAAAAGCTAGAACAAATTCAAAATCTCAGTTTCGAGTTGGAAGTTAGGGATATTACGACTCGTGAAGATTGGTTGGCTGGGTATGAGTATGAGGTGCCGGTAGTTTATTTATCGAACCGCCAAGCCGCCAAGGGCGCGGAGGAAGAAATTATAGAAGTACTATTGCCGCGTCCTTCTCCTCGTGCTAGTGTGCAGCAGTTGGAGCAAATGTTGCGTAAGTATTTAGCCAATTAGAAAAAAATAATGCAGAATAAGCGCAAGATTAAGAATGTGACGAGGTTCACAACATGAAATTGCGGGAATTACTAACGGCGGTAGATAGTGTTGAACAATTACCTAGCCATTCAACTTTAGAGGATGTGGAAGTTAGGGGTTTGAAGACGAATTCTCATGCTTGTAGTGTGGGAGATTTGTTTATTGGGATGCCAGGAACACGGGTTGATGGTGGGGAATTTTGGCAAAGTGCGATCGCATCGGGGGCTGTAGCTGCGATCGTTTCTCCCGAAGCTGCACAAAAAAATCCTCCCACAAATGAGGCTGTAGTCATCAGTGCAAGTAACATTACTCAAGCTTGTGCCCAGATAGCTAGTGCTTTTTACGGTTATCCAGGGCGAAAACTCAAGCTGGTAGGCGTGACTGGTACAAATGGTAAAACTACAACTACCCACTTAATTGAATTTCTGCTCATCAAAGCTCATCTAGCCACAGCTTTGATGGGAACTCTCTACACTCGTTGGGCAGGTTTTGAGCAAACTGCTGCCCACACTACGCCCTTTGCAGTGGAATTGCAACAGCAGCTAGCAGAGGCTGTCAATGCTGGTAGTGAGTTGGGAGTGATGGAAGTAAGTTCCCATGCTTTGGCTCAAGGTAGAGTTTTGGGTTGTCAATTTGAGGTGGCAGTGTTCAGTAATCTTACCCAAGACCATCTCGACTATCACAGCGACATGGAAGATTACTTTGCTGCCAAAGCGTTGTTATTTAGCCCGGATTATCTCAAGGGACGGGCGATAATTAATGCTGATGATTCCTACGGAAAGCGGTTAATTGCCTCCTTGGATTCCCAACGGGTTTGGAGTTACAGTATCAATGACAACAGCGCTGACTTATGGATGAGTGATTTAAGTTACCAGCCGAATGGTGTCAGTGGTAGATTACATACACCCAAGGGTGACGTAGCTTTTCGATCGCCCCTAGTCGGACAATATAATTTAGAAAATCTTCTAGCAGCCGTAGGAGCAGTTTTACACTTAGGGCTAGATTTGCAGTTAGTGGCAACTGTGATACCTGAGTTTCCTGGAGTTCCCGGACGGATGGAACGGGTACAGATTAGTCCTGAACAAGATATTAGCGTCATTGTGGATTATGCCCATACACCCGATAGCCTGGAAAATTTACTGAAAGCTGCACGTCCGTTTATACCTGGTAAGGTAATTTGTGTGTTTGGTTGTGGAGGCGATCGCGATCGCACTAAGCGCCCAAAAATGGGTAAAATTGCTGCGGAATTAGCTGATGTGGCAGTAGTGACATCGGATAATCCCCGGACTGAAGATCCAGAAAGGATTTTAGAAGATATTTTGGCGGGAATAGCTGACACAGTGCAGCCAACTGTTATTTGCGATCGGGCTACTGCAATTCGTACCGCTATTTTACAAGCACAATCTGGGGATGGAGTGTTGCTTGCTGGTAAAGGTCATGAAGACTACCAAATTCTCGGTACTGAAAAAATCCATTTTGATGAC
>CAZZZY010000540.1:0-4849 GCA_964658545.1 uncultured Acetobacteraceae bacterium
ATTGTGTAATTAATTCTGTCTGACTACTTCACTCATGCCCAATGCACTTTAGGAAAATTAACGAAAAACTGCCGGCTCACGAAGATAAAAGTGGCATTAACCATGCTAATAACAATCATGCCTTGGTAAGAATTCAGCCACCCGATCGCTTTCAAAATCAAAAATGTCGGAATTAGGGTGATTTGCGCTGATACTGCCAAGATTAGGAAGAACCAAAAGCGCTTGCCCACAAAGCACCGCCAGTACCCCCAGAAAAGACGTAAGACTGGTCAAAAAGTTGAAAAGTCCAATCACCCCCACTGCTACTACAAAGGAGGTTACAGGCTTAAGCAAAGGAAGAGTAATCTGGATAAACTGCTGCAAACCCTCTTTCCCCCAGCAAGAACAAGTCAAAGAATTTTTGCAAGAGTGTAAGAGAATGAGTGTGAAGAATCCCAAGGTAGAAACTCTGAAATTAGAATGCCCTTTGGATTAGCAATAACCTAGATAAAAATGGCGATCGCTCTCTTAGCAGTGTTGGAAAAATAACTTTAGGAATATGCGATATTTTAATCCTCGAAAACTGCTGTTAACAGTCATAGGAATAATCGCGATCGCCTAAATTTTGACTTGTATATTACTCTTTTTTCGGCAGCGTTATTTTATGTTCGCCGATTAACTAGGGTAGCACTAGCTTGGTCAACAGGCATCAGCACAACTTCATTAATATTGACATGGGGCGATCGCGTCACACAGAAAAATATCACATCAGCTACATCATCTGCTGTCAGGGGTGTAACTCCCTGGTAAACTGTGTTGGCGCGTTCAGTATTCCCGTGAAAACGCACCTCGCTAAATTCTGTTTCCACCATCCCAGGATCAACGGAAGTTACACGTACCCGCGTTCCCAACAGGTCTTGTTTTAAACCTTCAGAAATTGCTCTCACCGCCGCTTTCGTACCACAGTAGACATTGCCACCGGGATAAGTTTGATGTCCAGCAATGGAACCTAAATTTACCACATGACCGCGATCGCGACTTACCATTCCGGGAACGACATAACGAGAAAGGTAAAGTAAACCCTTAATGTTAGTATCAATCATATCTTCCCAGTCTTGAAATTTACCTTCGTGCAATTTGTCTAAACCGCGACTTAGACCAGCATTGTTAATGAGAATATCAATGTCAGCCCAGGCAGAGGGTAGAGTAGCAATGGCAGATTCCACAGCACTGCGATCGCGCACATCTAGCCGTAATAAATGAATCTCAGTACCAAATTCTTGATTGAGAGTATCTGCTAGCTGCTGTAATCGTTCCAGCCGTCGTGCCGCTAAAATCAGTTTTGCACCCGCACCAGCGAAGATTCTCGCACAAGCAGCACCAATACCACTACTTGCACCAGTGATCAAAATGATTTGATTTTGTAGGGAAGTCATTAGGATAGTTAGGGTGAGGAGTTAATAGTTATGAATTATGAATTAGTACAAGTTTCATAGTTCATCATAAACTCTGGACATCCAAGATTTATTTGACATTTCAGTTCACAGCAGGAGTCAGGGGTCATTTCCCCCCGCTCCTTGCGCCCTTCCCCCTACCTCTTCGTTGAATTGGTGTTCTAGCCTATGTGAGTAGCGCTGTAACATTTACAAAACTTAGCACTCTTCATTTCCTAACTCTTACCAAACACACTACCAAGGGCACGCGCCATATTTTGCGGTTGCATTGCATCCATAGCGGCGGTGGGTTCGTAGCCGCAATGAACCATGCAATCGGCACACTTGGGATTACCACTTTTCTGTCCGTATTGACTCCAGTCGGTTTGTGCGAGTAATTCCTTGAAGGTAGAGTAATAACCTTCGTTCAGCAGATAACAAGGTTTTTGCCAACCGAGAACGCTATAACTAGGGCTACCCCAAGGCGTGCATTCGTAGTCCTTCTCACCAGTGAGAAAATCTAAGAATAGCGGATTGTGATTGAAGTTCCAGTTTTTTTCACCAGCTTTGTGTGGAGCCAGAATTTCCCGGAAGAGGGCGCGGGTTTGTTCTCGGTGGAGAAAATGATCTTGATCTGGTGCCCACTCGTAACTATAGCCGGGAGAAATCATCATCCCGTCAGTATTTAGGGTTTCCAGAAAGTCGAAGAACTCTTGCATATCTTTGGGTTGAGTACCCTCAAAGATAGTGGTGTTAGTGGTGACACGAAATCCTTTAGCTTTAGCGGCGCGAATGGCTTTGACAGCAATATCAAAAACACCTTTGCGATCGACGCACTGATCGTGCAACTCGCGCATTCCATCTAAATGCACGCTAAAAGTCAGGTAAGGGGAAGGTTGAAACTTATCTAGGCTCTTTTCTAATAACAAACCATTGGTACACAAGTAAATATATTTCTTGCGCTCAATTAATCCCTGAACAATTTCATCAATCTGGGGATGTAGTAAAGGTTCTCCCCCAGGAATTGAAACAACTGGTGCGCCGCACTCTTCCACTGCGGCAAAGCATTGTTCTGGGGTGAGATTTTGCTTTAAAATTTCTGTTGGATGTTGGATTTTACCACAACCAGTACAGGCTAGGTTACACCGAAAAAGAGGTTCCAACATCAATACTAAGGGGAAGCGTTTACGTCCTTTCAAACGCTGAGTCACCAGATACTTCCCAATATCCATAGCTTGTTGTAAATTAACTGCCATTATTGCGATCGCTCCTCTTTTATCCCCAAGATTTATCTGTGGGGTCTAAAATGTTTGAATTTTTAATTTTTAATTTTGAATTCCCCAGAGGGGTTGACATACCCCTGAGCAACAAACCAATCCACAGCATCCTTGAGTGCTGCCTTCAGCGAAGATTGAGGTAGACCCAACTCTCGCACAGCCTTTGTTGGATTATAATACATAGGTTGTTTCGCCATCCGAACGCCATCCAAAGGCACTGAAGGCGATTTCCCCAAGGGTGCAAGAATCTTTTCATCAACCCAGGCAACACTAAGGGGCAACCATGCGGGTACTGTTCGTTGAGGTGCTATTAAACCTGTGATCTCGGCGAGTTGTTCGAGTAGTTGCTTGAGACTTAGATTTTGATAACCTAAGATATAGCGATCGCCTGATTTACCCCGTTGCAAAGCCAGTAAATGCCCCCATGCCACATCCCGTACATCGATAAAATTCAGACCAGTATCTAAATAAAAGGGCATTTGTCGTCGTAAAAACCGTAAAATTATATCACCTGTTGGGGTAGGTTTGATATCCAACGAACCAATGGGGCTGCTGGGATTGACTATAACTACCTCCTGACCTGTAGCAACGGCTTGTATAGCTTCTTGTTCAGCTAGAAACTTAGACTTTTTGTAGTCACCCACCAACTTTTCTAAGGGACTCTGATGTGTTTCATCGACGACTTGACCAGGTGATCCTACTCCAATTGCCGCTACTGAACTAGTATAAACGGTGCGCTCAATACCAGCTTTGCGGGCTGCTGCCAAGACATTGCGCGTACCCAGAACATTGTTATAGTGAAGTAACTCCCGGTCTGTTTGCCACAGGGAATAATGGGCTGCGACATGAAATAGGTATTGACAACCTCCCATCTGTTGCCAGAGATTTGGATCATTTAAATCGCCTTTGACAACTTCCACATCCAAGCCGTGTAGATTCTCCAGGTTGCTGCTTGAGCGAACTAGAGCTTTGACTTCATATCCCTGTTGTAGAAGCAACCGTACTAAGTGGGCACCAATAAAACCCGTACCTCCTGTGACAAAAACTTGCATCAAGCTGTCCCTCTCTTCTGAAATCGGGGAAACCAATCATCTAAAACGGTGTAAATGACTGGCACGACAATTAAGCTGAGGATCGTTGAAGTTACGAGTCCACCAGCGATCGCTACAGCCATAGGCGATCGCAATTCGGAACCAGCACCCAAACCCAAGGCGATGGGTAACATCCCTAAAATAGTGGAAGCAGTGGTCATCATAATTGGTCTGAGGCGCACTATTCCAGTCTTAAGAATTGCCTCGGTACGTCCTAAACCAGCATTGCGTAACTGATTGATGTAATCCACAAGCAAAATAGCATTTTTATTGGCTAGTCCCAGCAAAAAGACGAAGCCAATTAGTGAGATCATACCAAAATCGCTCTTGGTGATCAGTAGTGCCAACATTGCCCCCACCAGTGCTAAAGGCAGTGAGACACCAATCACCAGAGGGTCTACCCAGCTTTTGAACAGCAAAAATAATACCACAACAATACACAGGGCAGATAAAGCCAAAGTACTGCCAAAACTGCTAAAAACCTCACCTTGGCTAGCGGAGTCTCCTCCTAAATTTAAGGAAACGTTAGAGGGTAACACTGCCTTAGCTTCCGCTACCACTTTGTCAGTAGCATCACCCAAAGATAGATCCTTGCCAAGATTAGCACTGACATAAGCTACTCGCTGATTATTCAGACGCTCGATTTCAAAAACCTTACCCTGTGGATTCGTTTCACCTGTAATCGTGACATCGGCAAATCCCGGTAGTCTCTCAATTCTCTCTTTAATTGCCTTGACTGCTTTACTTAAGGCTTGGAGATCATTACCGCTTAAAGCTATTTGGAGAGGTTTTTGACCGCCAGAATCGACAAATTGAATATCTTCCACACTGGTAGTTACCCCAGAAAGGACGGGTAAAGTGGAGCGGAATTGGTCTTGTAATTCCGCAGTTGTGATTGTGCGGTCTGGCTTTAACTTTATATATAATGTGCCTTTGTTCGGCTCACCCTCACGAGAACCAACAGTGGTAAATACCGTTTCAACTGCTGGTGATTTTCTGACTACATCTTCTAGTTTTTTCGCAACCTGAAGAGAATTGTTTAATGGGCTGGGAATTGGGAATTGGGAAT
>CAZZZY010000541.1:0-4848 GCA_964658545.1 uncultured Acetobacteraceae bacterium
GTAGCTCCGATCCCTTCACTTGTGTACCTCCGACTCGCTAAACTAACAGATAATATTTCAGGTGATTTCAATCATCATGACTGTAATTAGCCAAGTTATTCTCAAAGCTGACGACGAACTGCGTTATCCCAGCAGTGGCGAACTGAAAAATATCAAAGACTTTTTGCAAACCGGCGTACAACGGACGCGGATTGCGGCTACCTTAGCCGAAAATGAAAAAAAAATAGTTCAGGAAGCAACCAAACAACTTTGGCAGAAGCGTCCTGACTTTATTTCCCCCGGAGGTAATGCCTACGGAGAACGTCAGCGCTCTCTATGTATTCGTGATTTTGGCTGGTACTTACGTCTAATTACTTATGGTGTGCTTGCCGGCGACAAAGAGCCAATTGAAAAAATCGGTTTGATTGGTGTGCGGGAAATGTACAATTCATTGGGCGTTCCCGTGCCTGGAATGGTAGAAGCGATCAATTCCCTCAAAACAGCCTCCCTTGGCTTACTCAGTGCGGAAGACGCTGCCCAAGCAGCACCCTATTTTGATTACATCATTCAAGCGATGTCTTAATGCAAAGTATGTGCGGCTTTTAGGAGTACACTTCCGGTCTACTAGGTGAGTGTAGTATATTAACACTCCATAGGCATAAGATACCTAATTTGATCATAAGCTCCCCACATTTGGTAGTGGCTGTGGCAAAATCTTTGTCAAGTTACCAACCAGTTGTGGGGAAATTTTATCAAAACAGAATTCAGGAGTCAGAATTCAGCATGAATTCTGTACGAGTGGCGGATAGGGCAGGGTAAAACCTGCGGCATGGCAACTCTTAGAGACGCTGTTTGCGTAGCTTGCTTCCCTGTAAGAGTACGCGAAAGAGCGAGTCCACGAGGGTCTGAATCTCCAAATGAATTGATTCTGACAGGAGTTGACAGGAAACGTCTCCGGCTCCGCTCCTGTTAGCGGTAGCGGGGCGTTTAGCCCATTCAGAATAGCTGAATTCTTCTTCAAGAGTCTGGTTATTAGTCAAATGTCTTGGTTAAAAAACCGACAGTCCTCGATTAAGGCTGTCGGTAATTAAGTGTGTTCCCTATTAATGACTCGGCTAGAGTTCAATTGTGATTGATTATCCCTAGTTAGCGATCGCAGAGAGACGATCCTAATCATAGATATGTGTGATTCTCGTCACTTGATTGTTACATCTAAACTGCATATACCCGAATAATCTCTGAGTGACAGTCAGTTTATGCAAGTTTGGAGCTAAGAATAGGATGATACTAATGGCAACTTAATAGGGGGTCTAACCCATCAGCCCAAATTCATCTTAATTTTTCGATTTTCACTGCGTTGAAACGCACTTTAGCTATGACCGCTCAATTTATTGCAGGGCGCGAAAGGTGTTTTTGCAGCACCATTGAAAGTTCATTCGTGGACTATTCAAGAATTCCCATACCTTTAGGCTAGGGAGTGTTAAAGACTGATAACCATTTCCAGATTATGGAAATGGCATTATGTATGTTAAAAAGATAGCAAATTTTATTACTTCACGTTTACCAGTATAATTACCACTAATTCAGCATTGCTTACAATCTGTCTTTAAGTGTAGAATGATATAAGTAAGTGGCCAGTAAAGTTTATGACCGAACAAGGCAAAAGTAAAAAGTAAAAAGGCAAAAGAAAGAAAGAAAGAAAGAAAAAGAAAAAGCACCTACAGGGCAAGTAAATCGATAGAATAATGCTCTGTACAATTGGTGCATAATTTCCATGACCGCCACATCTCCTGCTTTCTTTTCCCCTCAAGAAATCGCTGCTGAAGGTCTTAAACCAGAAGAATATGAAGAAATTGTCCGCAGGTTAGGGCGTAATCCTAACAAAGCCGAACTGGGAATGTTTGGGGTGATGTGGTCGGAGCATTGCTGTTACAAAAATTCTCGACCTCTACTCAAACAATTTCCCACTGAGGGGCCCCGCATCCTTGTGGGGCCTGGGGAAAATGCTGGTGTTGTAGATTTGGGTGACGGACTCCAACTAGCTTTTAAGATTGAATCCCATAACCACCCCTCAGCTGTTGAACCATTTCAAGGTGCAGCAACGGGAGTAGGCGGTATTCTCAGAGATATTTTTACAATGGGTGCGCGTCCCATTGCTCTATTAAACTCACTACGCTTTGGTTCCCTAGAAGATGCCAAAACTCAAAGGTTGTTCCAAGGGGTAGTAGCGGGAATTTCACATTATGGTAATTGCGTTGGCGTACCCACGGTGGGCGGTGAAGTTTACTTTGACCAGGCTTATTCTGGTAATCCCCTGGTGAATGTCATGGCGCTAGGATTAATGGAAACCCAGGAAATCGTCAAATCTGGGGCATCTGGCTTAGGCAACCCCGTACTTTATGTTGGTTCCACCACTGGGCGCGACGGCATGGGTGGGGCAAGTTTTGCCAGTGCAGAATTGAGCGATCGGTCAATAGACGATCGCCCTGCTGTACAAGTGGGCGATCCATTTTTGGAAAAGTCGTTAATTGAAGCTTGTCTGGAGGCGTTTAAGACGGGTGCAGTTGTCGCCGCCCAAGATATGGGAGCAGCCGGGATTACCTGTTCTACCTCAGAGATGGCGGCAAAAGGCGGTGTCGGAATTGAACTAGATTTAGATAAGATTCCCGCAAGAGAAACGGGGATGGTTCCTTATGAATATCTGCTTTCGGAATCTCAAGAACGAATGTTGTTTGTTGCCCATAAGGGGCGCGAGCAAGAATTAATTGATATTTTTCACCGTTGGGGACTTCAAGCTGTTGTTGCTGGTACTGTCATCGCTGAACCCATCGTGCGGATTCTCTTTCAGGGTGAAGTAGCAGCAGAAATTCCCGCCGAGGCTTTGGCGGAAAATACCCCACTATACAATCGGGAGTTGTTGGCAGAACCGCCAGAATATGCGCGTCAAGCTTGGGAATGGACTCCTGATTCCTTACCTCCTTGCACAACTGCTGGAATAGAACTCCCAAAAGGTGGGCAAAGTTGGAATGATATTCTGTTAACTTTACTCGATACACCCACGATCGCATCTAAAAACTGGGTATATCGTCAGTATGACCATCAAGTACAGAATAATACAGTAATACTACCAGGTGGCGCTGATGCTGCGGTTATCCGTTTGCGCCCCCTTGAAGAAATCCCCAATCTAAAATCTAAAATCCCAAATCCAAAATTAGGGGTGGCGGCAACAGTAGATTGCAATCCTCGTTATGTTTATCTCGACCCCTACGAGGGAGCTAAGGCAGTGGTGGCGGAAGCCGCACGCAATCTTAGCTGTGTGGGTGCAGAACCTCTGGCGGTGACGGATAACTTAAATTTTGGCTCTCCAGAAAAACCAATTGGTTATTGGCAATTAGCAGAAGCTTGTCGCGGTTTGGCAGAAGGTTGCCGAGAATTAGCAACGCCAGTCACAGGCGGAAATGTCTCTTTATACAATGAAACCCTCGATTCTCAAGGTGTTCCCCAACCCATTTATCCTACTCCTGTTGTCGGGATGATCGGCTTGATGCCTGATATTACTAAAATTTGTGGTCAAGGTTGGCAAGAAGTTGGGGATGTGATTTATCTTCTCGGATTGCCCCTGGCATCGAAAATCAGTTTGGGAGCATCTGAGTATTTAGCCGCTATCCACGGAACTGTTGCCGGAAAACCGCCACGGGTAGATTTTGACTTGGAACGGCGTGTCCAAAAAGTTTGTCGGGAAGGAATTCGTAATGGTTGGATACGTTCAGCCCATGATTCTGCTGAAGGGGGAGTAGCGATCGCACTAGCAGAATGTTGTATTGCTGGCAACCTTGGTGCCGAAATCAATTTAGAAATAACACCAACGCAGTTGAACCGGGTGGATGAAGTGCTGTTTGCCGAAGGTGGTGCCAGGATTATAGTCTCTGTAACATCGACACAACAAGCAATTTGGGAATCATACTTACAGGAACATCTCGGTCAACAGTGGCAATTACTAGGTACAGTTGGCAATTTTGAGACGGGTTTGGGGGTTTTCAACACTGATAATCAGGTCGTAATCAAAGTTAGTATCGAAGATATGAGCGATCGCTATTCCCATGCGATCGCCAGACGGCTCACCACCCATATCACTATTTCTGAGTCCTGAGTATTTAAACTTCACTCAGAAATCAGCACTAATCACTCAGAACTATTAGCGTCTCTGGGCATAATTACGGTACTGTTTTAATAGATGGTTAAAGATTTATTAAGAAATCAATAACCATCTATACACATAATCCCAGTCAGAAACCCCACGGATAAATCCGGGGGCTTGAGAAAGCCCTAATCTGACCAGACTAAGTTCTTAACTGAACTACGTTTAAGGCAAAAGTTAAAGACCTACCAAGGGATGCGTAGCTAGTTCCTTGCTCTAGAACCGAACGATTAAACAGGCTTAAAAGGGTTTAAACCAGTGTCGTTTGGATAGTACTGACCTTAAACATTGTCGAAGCTAACCTTACCCCGCAAGGGAGGCTCTAAGGAGCAAAACATTATGCGTACAGGGCGAAAAGTTTGAGACGGTAATTGTCCCGTTGAAAGTACATTAAAAAAGTACACCAAACAGAGTAGCCCCAAGGCGATAATGCCACTGCGATTAAAATCGCCTGCGCCTTACCCCCATGTCGCATCTTGGGGCTTCCACGGCGCGAGGACTTTGGTGACTAACTAATTCGTAATTCGTAATTGAAGCATACAAGACAAGCTCCTTGATTGGTCAATGAAAACACAAAAGCTCGTAGCATCACTATTTTAAGCCTTGTATGGATTTAGCAATGCTAAATCCATACACTCATGGGCTAATCATTACGAATTACGAATTATCAA
>CAZZZY010000542.1:0-4846 GCA_964658545.1 uncultured Acetobacteraceae bacterium
TTATGACTATTTGTTTGGCCGATTTCCAAAAACCTATAGACACATTTTCAACTTTCATCGAATTACTGAGCTACAGAGCCCAAAATCAGCCTGAGCAAAAGGCTTATATCTTTCTCAAAGATGGAGAAATTGAAGAAAACAGTCTGACTTATCGAGAATTAGACCTGCAAGCGCGATCGCTTGCCATCCATCTTCAGTCTCTAGTATCTGCTGGCGATCGCGCTTTGCTATTGTATCCACCTGGTCTAGAGTTCATCAGCGCCTTCTTTGGCTGTTTATATGCGGGTGTGATCGCGGTTCCGGCTTATCCACCCCGAGCCAATATGAACTTGTTCCGGTTGCAGGCGATCGTTAAAGATGCCCAAGCTAAGATAGTCTTGACCACAAAATCTTTGTTAGCCGACCTAGAAAGTCACTTGGTCGAAAATCCAGAATTGGCAACTATGCGCTGGTTAAACACTGATCGCATTGACAGCAATCCCGGTTTAGATTGGCAACCACCAAGACTAGAAAGGGACACCCTGGCATTTCTCCAATACACGTCTGGCTCTACAGGAACGCCGAAGGGGGTGATGATCACTCATGGGAATTTACTGTCTAATCAGAGAGCAATTAAGAGCGGCTTCGGACATACAGAGAAAACAATTTTTGCTGGTTGGTTGCCCTTATTTCACGATATGGGACTGATTGGGAACGTGTTACAGCCTCTATATTTGGGTATACCATCCGTTTTGATGTCACCTGTAGCTTTTCTCCAGAAGCCTTTTAACTGGTTACAGGCGATTTCTCGTTATAAAGCTACTACTAGTGGCGGGCCGAATTTTGCTTACGATCTCTGCGTTCGCAAGATTACTCCTGGACAACGTTCTTCTCTTGACTTAAGCAGTTGGGAAGTCGCTTTTAACGGAGCCGAACCAGTTCAGGCTGAGACAATGGAGAGCTTTGCTAGCTATTTTGCTCCTTGTGGTTTTCGTCGGGAAGCGTTTTACCCGTGCTACGGAATGGCTGAAGCCACTTTATTTATTTCTGGAGGTTTGAAAACAGTTGCCCCCATTGTCTACCGAGTTGAAGGAGCCGCCCTTGAGGAAAATCGGGTGGTGGCTGCCGAAGTTGGGGAAGAGACTAGGACAATTGTGGGTTGTGGTCGCACCTGGTTAGATGAAAAAATTGCCATTGTCGATTCCAAATCTTTAACCCAGTGTCCTGCTGGAAAGGTGGGAGAGATTTGGGTGTCAGGTTCATCTGTGGCTCGTGGCTATTGGAATCGGTTGGAGCAGACTGCGGAAACTTTTCAAGCTGAATTGGCATTAGCGACGTTAGGAGCGTCAGGCCCGTTCCTCCGCACAGGAGACTTGGGATTTCTGCAAGATGGTGAATTGTTTGTCACCGGACGACTCAAGGATGTCATTATTATCCGAGGACAGAATCATTATCCCCAGGATATCGAGTTAACGGTTCAAAAGAGTCATTTAGGACTGCGATCGCATTGTGGAGCTGCATTCACAGTCGAGCAGAATGGACAACAGCGATTAGTCATTGTTCAAGAGGTAGAACGAACCTATTTGAGGCGGTTAGATATTCAAGAGGTGGTTGGGAATATCACTGAGGCAGTGATCAATAATCACGGTTTACAAGTATATTCCACAGTCTTGATTAGACCTGGGAGTATTCCGAAGACATCTAGTGGAAAGATTCAGCGCCATGCCTGTAAGCGTGGGTTTCTAGATGGCAACTTGAATGTAGTAGCACACTGTAGTGGCCCTCAGCATCAAGCCCTATTTCAAAAGTTAGAAGCTGATGTCACCTCGCTCCTAGTGAAAGTGCAGCGAGATCATCATGATTCTCAAAGAACGAATGTTCAAGAGGATGCCAAAACTAATGCAATTCAATAGCCAAAGCCAGTCTTTAGAAAGTTCAAGTCGTCAAAGTACAGAACAAATCATCCATTGGTTGCGTGATTATGCCCAAAGAAGAATCAATTCTAGGCTGATGGACGAGCGACGGTGCATAACTCCCCATATCGTTCTAGACTTTGGCAAAAAAGGCTTATTAGGAATGATTGTTCCTCAATCAGCCGGCGGTCTTGGCTTAAGCTATAGTGATACCTTCCAAGTTATGGAACAACTTGCAGCGATTGATCTCAATTTAGCTTCATTTGTTGGTGTCAACAATTTTCTCGGAATCTACCCAATTCTTAAGCATGGTACACCTCAGATTCAAGAAACTCATCTGAAAAATTTAGCTCAGGGGAGAGATTTAGCAGCTTTTGCTATTACTGAGCCATCTGCTGGATCTAATCCTAGAGCAATCAAAGCGGAAGCTCATACAGATGGAAATAGTGGGTGGTTACTTAGTGGTACTAAGATTTGGAGTGGTTCTGCATCTTGGTCAAGCCTGATTAATACTTTTGCTCATATCATAGACGAAAAAGGCGAATCTTTGGGAGTGACAGCATTTACCATCCCAGAAAATGCTCCAGGATTGAAGCAAGGTACTGAAGCTTTGACTATGGGAATGCGAGGGATGGTTCAGAATACTATTTACCTTGAGCAGGTAAAAGTTAATCATCAAAATGTTTTGGGTAAAATTGGTTCGGGTTTTGAGGTAGCCCAGGACGCGATGCAACTGGCGCGATTGGGAATTTCTGCTACCTGTATTGGGGGAATGAAGCGCTGCGCTCAACTGATGCTGCGTTATGCTACCCGTCGTTCAATTGGCATAGAAAGGCTAATAGATCAACACATTACTTTAGAGCGTCTTAGTGATTTAACAGCAGCAATTGGGGCGGTTGAGTGCTTGGTGAAGACCATTGCTACATCCCTAGATGAAGGAAAGTTTGTTCCTCCAGAAGCTTATCTTGTCACCAAGATTATCGCACCCGAATTAATGTGGCAGGCAGCAGATAATCTTGTTCAGCTTCTAGGTGGACGGGGTTATATCGAATCGAATATTGCGCCCCAAATCTTCAGGGATGCTCGTTTGTTTCGGATATTTGAGGGGCCAACTGAAACTCTACAGATGCATTTGGGCTTATTAACTTTGTACCAAACTCCGCAACTATATTCATCTCTAAATGAACTTCTGGGAGCTACAAAAATCAATGAGCAATTGCAACACACGGCTGAATCTTGTGCCTCTTATCTGAAAAATAAAAACCCATTAGGGAGGAATAATAAGAAATTGAGTAAATTATTCTCCCAAAAGTTAGGTGATGCAGCTGCATGGGCATTTATGCTTGCTTGCATACAAAAGTCCTATCAAAACACACCAACGGATGAATTAAAACGTGTAGAAATGTGGGCTGAAAAACATTTTCAGATAAAAATATTTCAGGCAAACAATGCTATTGAAGAAAGTCTGTTTAACCAGATTTTGATAGACACTAATCAGATGAAAGATTTGATTGAGCAATATGCAGAAAAAATTGGTGATATCGAACCTATTTTAGCTGGAGAAGAAAGTAGTTTTGATGAATATCTCGTAAAAGCTTCTAAAGATAAATAATTTTAGGAGGATGTCCAATCTATGGAATTAGATGCTCAGATTAATCCTTTGTTGACTTCAAGTAAAATAACCAGGATAACAATCCAAAATAATTACTTACAAACAGTCCAAAGGCGTTTTGCTTTAGTAACTATCATCATTCCCATTATCGGGACAGTGATAGCATTCAAATCCGCTTGGGATTTTGGTATTAGTGCTATGGAATTAGAACTACTTTTTGTCTTCTGGTTTCTTACTATGATTGGGGGAGTTACTGTTGGTTTTCATCGGCTTTTTTCTCACGCCTCTTTTAAGACTCATCCATCCGTTCGAGTCGCTTTCGCTATGTTGGGTTCGATGACAGCTCAAGGTCCTGTGATTAATTGGGTAAGCAATCATAGGCGGCATCACCAATACAGCGATCAGATTGGAGATACTCATTCTCCCAACCTTCACCAAGGAGGATTTTGGGGAAGTTTAAACGGAATATGGCATAGTCATGTTGGCTGGATAATTAACGGCGAAATCACGAATACTACAGTGTTTGCTAAGGATTTGCTGCAAGATACTGTGATGAAAAAAGTCAATCAATACTACCTAGCTCTAGTTTTTTTAGGTCTTTTGATTCCAGCTATTCTTGGAGGACTATTGTCTGGGACTTGGATTGGTATCTGGCAAGGATTTTTGTGGGGAGGTCTGGTGCGAATTTTTTTAGTACATCATTTAACTTGGAGTCTTAACTCCATTGTTCATCTGTATGGTAGCCGCCCCTTCAATACTACTGAACAGAGTACTAATAGTGTTTGGCTAGCAATCCCTACAGGGGGAGAAGCTTGGCATAACAATCATCACGCTTTTCCGAACTCGGCCAAGTTTGGGTTGGAATGGTGGCAAATTGATTTAGGAAGCTGGTTAATCCGGACTCTGGAAATATTGGGTTTAGCTTGGGATGTGAAAGTTCCCAGCCCAGAAATGATTAAAGCAAAAAAAACTGTTAGCTGATTTTTAGTTTAACTTTTGGAGGATTTATGCTAACTCAAGAAACTCAATCTTTGAAAGTATCTGCTACAGAAATTAAAGAATGGTTGATTTCTTATCTAGCAGATTTGCTAGAAATTGAACCTGAGCAAATAAATGTAGAAACGACCTTTTCTCGTTACGGTTTAGACTCATCGGTAGCAGTAGTTCTAACTGGAGATTTAGCAGATTGGCTAGGAAAAGAGCTAGAGCTAAGGGTAGTTTGGGATTACCCCACGATCGCATCTCTAGCACAACATTTAAGCGAATAGTTTTAGTCAGGATTTTAAGGATTTTATGGAGACACTGGAAATGGTTTTATCTATCTCACAAGAAACAAAACAAG
>CAZZZY010000543.1:0-4815 GCA_964658545.1 uncultured Acetobacteraceae bacterium
CGCTGATTTTGTAGGATGTCTAGCGATTTTAAATGGGTGGCTTATTTCCGCCGTGCTGTACTAGGCGCAAATAAATTAAAGTTTGTAGTCGGGACTTTAGTCCTGATAATCATTGTTTTTAGCGATGAATCGCTCACTACGAACTAGGATTTTATGTTTAATTATGCCTACCTACTTAGCAATTCTATTTGATTTGTGAAAATCGTCGGACTCAGATTCCCGACTTCTTCAATAAGTCGGGGATCTTGTTGTTAGCCAATGATTTAAGATTACTATAGACTAGCGATCGCTTCGACAACTGACTTAGAAACAAAGGGCAAAATATCCCGACTCTTAGCCTGGGTTTTACCTTCAGTAAATACCACTAAGAGGTACGGGCGCTGTTCTGGTAACTCAATATATGCAGCATCATGGCGAACTTGACTTGTCCAGCCTGCTTTTGACCAAATTTGAGCATTTTGAGGGAGTCCACCACCTAAGAAACCTGTGATCTGATTTTCCTCGGTGTCAGGGGACAAATCATTGAGAGTCCGTTTCAGTAAAGCCATCATTGCTTGCGATCGCCCGCTTGAAACCGCCACTCCACCTACAATACTATGCAGTAACCTAGCGATCGCATTGGTGGTCAACATATTGCGATTTTCTAATAACTCTCCCACAAACGCCCGTTCCCGTCCATAGGGGCCATCACCCCAAGTTTTTTGACAGACGTTAATCGTCTCCAATTCTTCCCAACCCAAAGATTGGTAATAGCGGTTAATGATATTACGCTGATATTTCCAGGTTTCAAAGGGCCCGATTGGTAATTCTGGCCCTGATGTGGTACCACTCAAAATATCCACAACTAAGCTGGTAGCATCGTTACTAGAATCGACAATCATATCCCGCAAGGCGCGTTCCAACTCTTTGGAGGTTTGACTCATGCCTTTTTCTAGCCATTCATTTACCGCCACCAGGTAAAATAACTTGACTACACTGGCGGGATAAATTCGTTCAACACCACGATAAGTAAAACCACGGACTGGATGATCCCAAAAAGCATTGGGAGTCAGCGCCCCACCAGTATTTACTAGCACTGGTGGATCGTAAACAACCCAAGTCAGGGCAATTTGATTCCGGGCTAAAGTCGGGAATGCTGCCCAAGTTGCATCTAAAATGCCATTACCAATATTTTCAAGTTGTTCGTCTTTATTAAAAAAAATCATTCTCTAATAATGTCCTTTAATCTAAAATCCAAAATCCATAATCCAAAATCAGGGGAGTATCAGTGTTTAGCTGACCTTAACTTATATGATTCTCCTGAATGTACGCGTTTAGCAACTCAAGCTGCATCTGGGAGACATTTGTGGGTAACATCAAATCATCAAAATTTAGTAGTAGAGGTGTATTTATGTGAAGATGACTATCCGGGATGGGTATCTCTTTCAGATTTTGATTCATTACAATCTGCTACTGTACCTTATCAGGCTGCAACATTTTCTGAATCTGAGATTAAAAAACTCATAGCAGAGGTCATCGCCTTTACCCAAAAAGCGATGCAACAATCAAATTATTACCTTTGGGGTGGTACAGTTGGGCCAAATTATGATTGTTCTGGGTTGATGCAAACGGCCTTTGCTTCGGTGGGTATTTGGCTACCTAGAGATGCCTATCAACAGGAAGGATTCACCCAAGCAATTACTATTGCAGAGTTAGCAGCCGGGGATCTAGTATTTTTTGGAACTACTCAAAAAGCAACCCATGTCGGACTTTATTTGGCGGATGGTTATTACATCCATAGTTCTGGGAAAAATCAGGGACGGGATGGGATTGGGATTGATGTTCTCTCGGAACAGGGAGATGGGGTTAGTCAGTCATACTATCAGCAGCTGCGAGGTGCTGGTAGAGTTTTTAAGAGTTACGAACCACAGAGACGCTGAGGACGCTGAGGTATATGAGGAGTGGGTTGGTTGATCAGGGGTTGAGTGAGGAGAATGGGGCAATTTCTGTAATTGTCCCAGATGTTTCAGTGGTGGTGCCGATACATGACGAGGTGGAAAGTTTGCCGCTTTTACTAGAAGCGATCGCATCTACTTTATCCTCTAGTCAGGTAAATTATGAAATAATTTGTGTGGATGATGGTTCCACGGATGGTTCCGGGGATTTTCTGAAAAAAGAGGCGCAAATCCGCACTGATTTAAAGGCAGTGATTTTGCGGCGCAACTACGGACAAACTGCGGCGATGGCTGCTGGGTTTCATTATGCAGTCGGTAAAGTGATCGTCACTTTAGATGCTGATCTCCAGAATGACCCAGTTGATATCCCCATATTATTAGCAAAGCTGAATGAGGGTTACGATTTGGTGAGTGGTTGGCGGCAAAAACGCCAAGATGGTGCTGTCAATCGGTTACTTCCTTCCAAAATTGCCAATTGGCTAATTCGCCGCACCACTAGCGTCAATATTCATGACTATGGCTGTTCGCTAAAAGCCTATCGTGCAGAACTGTTGGCAGATATGAATCTGTACGGGGAACTACACCGATTTTTACCAGCTTTGGCGTACATTGAAGGAGCTAGAATTACTGAAATACCCGTGCATCATCACGCCCGTCGCTTTGGTCGTAGTAAATATGGGATTTGGCGGACATTCCGGGTATTAATGGATTTGTTAACCATTCTGTTTATGAAAAGATTCCTCACCCGTCCGATGCACGTTTTTGGGCTGTTGGGCTTGATTTCAATGCTTTCGGGAACAGCGATCGGAATTTACTTGACTTTCGTCAAATTGGCTTTAGGTGAGATGATTGGCAATCGCCCCTTGCTGATTTTAGCAGTTCTCCTGCTGTTAACTGGAGTGCAACTATTTTGCTTCGGTCTTTTAGCAGAATTGCTCATGCGTACATACCATGAATCCCAAGGACGGCCTATATATCGCGTGCGAGAAGTAGTAGCAAAAAATGTTAAATAACGTAACAATAATTATTGAGAATTGGGAATTGGTTATCGTAAATTAAAGGGTTTAAGACCCCTACGTCTACACCTAGCGCCAGTTTCAGTCTGGGTTTAAATCCCCGTTTGAAAATGTCTTTAATTTTGAATTTTGAATGCGTGAATTTTGAATGCGTGAATTTTGAATTGTTAATACGTTCATACTTTTCCAAACCGCCGCTCCCGTTGTTGGTAGGCACATAAGGCGCGGTGAAACTCCGCTCGGTCAAAATCGGGCCAGAGAGCATCAGTAATGTAAATTTCTCCATAAGCCATTTGCCAGAGAAGGAAATTTGAGAGGCGCATTTCTCCACTGGTGCGAATTAATAAATCTGGGTCAGTAATTCCAGCTGTGTACAAGTGGCTCTCAAATACTTGTTCATCAATTTCATCGGGTTGTAGCAGACCTTGTTGAACTTGTTTTGCGATCGCTTGACAGGCTTGTAAAATCTCCTGCCGTCCGCCATAATTAGTAGCTACTGAAAACCGAATACCCCGATTATCCTTAGTTTCTTCCATTGAACGGGATATTTCTTGTTGGAGCGATCGCGGTAGGTCTTGCAAATTTCCCACAAACTTAATTTGAACATTCTTTTCGACCATTTCCCGCAGTTCTTGGCGCAAAACTCTTTGAAACAGAGTCATCAAAAAATCCACTTCTTCCTGCGGTCTTTTCCAGTTCTCGGTCGAGAAAGCATAAGCTGTCAGCGCTTGAATTCCCCAATCTTGACAACAGCGAAGTAAATCCTTGAGAGCATCTACTCCTCGCTTATGACCCATAATTCGAGGTAGACCCTGATGTTTAGCCCATCGACCATTACCATCCATAATCACCGCAACGTGCTGCGGCAATAGTTCTCGTTTTAAGTCAGTAGGCAAATCTTGCAGTTTAGTTTGTTGTCCTGTCATTTTTTATCTCGAGAAGCGGTCGATGGTAATCCGAGTAAACGTGAAACCAGTGCTAGTGTCTTCCCACCTATCCGACGAACAAAACTCAATAGACTAGGAGCAACAGCTTCTCGATCCACGGTTGGGGATAAAAGAGCCTCTAATGACTCTTTTAGTTTCTTAATCGTCAGTGGTCTATTTAGGGTTCCCCGTTCCGCTAAGGAAATAGAACCCGTTTCTTCCGATACAACGACACAAATACAATTTTCGACCCGCTCAGTAATTCCCATTGCCGCCCGGTGGCGTGTTCCCAACTGGCGCGAGGCTGTGCGTCCCGAAAGTGGTAAGATTATACCCGATGACACGATTCGGGAGCCACGGATTAATGTTGCTCCATCGTGTAACAAAGTTTTCGGCTGAAAAATTGTCTGGATTAGTTCTTTAGAAACCTCCGCATTTAACTTTACTCCTGGCACAGAAAAATCTCGCTCATCAATTGGCCCTGTGGTTTCCAAAATTAGTAAAGCTCCAATACGGTTTTTTGACAATTCTTTAACAGCCTCAACAATTTCATCAATTACACTATCAGATTTAGGGATTGCCAGCCGATCAGGTTGAAACAACTGGCGGAATTCTCCACGCCCCAATTGTTCCAAAAACCGCCGAAACTCTGACTGGAGAGCAACTGCCATCGCTACAGCACAACCAATTACCAACTTTTCCAGTACAAAATTTAGCAGAGGTAGCCCTAATCTGGCACTTAGTGCTGAGGCTAACATTAAGATAATGAATCCCCGCACCATCCACAGTGTCCGGCGCTCACTAATAATAACTAGTATCATGTACGTCAGCGCCAGGACTAACACAATATCCAGAGTCCCAAGTAGCAAGGACTGTGACCATCCCAGGTTTATCAGCCATTGCTTCCACCAATCTCTCATGACATCTGGATTACACTTT
>CAZZZY010000544.1:0-4804 GCA_964658545.1 uncultured Acetobacteraceae bacterium
TGGTCATTTACCAATTGGACTTTGGACAAATGACTAATGACTAATAATGAATTTTACTCCGCCCACTGTTTCGCCCAAGCAAGAGTTTGATGCACTTGCTCAATGGTCGGGGCTTCGCAGTAGAGGCGTAAAACTGGCTCAGTCCCGCTAAAGCGAATCATTAACCAGCTTTTATCAGCGAGACGATATTTGTAGCCGTCAATTGTTTGGCAATCAATCACTGCTTTACCTGCAATCTCCGTTAAGGGTTTGGTTTGCAGTTGTTGCAAAAGCCGCGATCGCACTTCCATACTTGCTAAGGGTAAATCAATGCGATCGTAAGCTGAGGTAAACCCTGCTTGTTTCTGCAAGTAGCGATAATACTCACCCAAATCCAAACCAGATTCTACGATCGCCTCTAACACATACAATGCTGACAGCAGCGCATCGCGTTCGGGAATATGGCTGCCATAGCCAATTCCTCCCGATTCTTCGCCACCCAGTAACACCTTTGCGACTAACATTCTGTCAGCGATGTATTTATAACCAACTGCTGTCTCAAAGACTGACAGGTTATGTAGTGCTGCTACAAGGGGCATTAAGTCAGAACCACTGACGGTTTTGACTATTTCTCCACTAAAGCCGCGCCGCAGGGTTAAATGGTCGATTAATATCGGGATTAATACTTGGGAACTTAGGAAGTTGGCTTGTCCATCCACTGCGGCAATGCGATCGCAGTCTCCATCAAATACTAACCCCACCGTTAAACCTGATTTATCGGTTTCTCGGTGAGCTTTGATGACTTCAAATAACTTTGAAAGGTATTTAGGTAAAGGTTCCGGCGCACCACCACCAAAGAGGGGGTCGCGTTCTGAGTTGATTTCTTTGACCTGATTGCCTAGTAGTTTTGCCAATCCGCCAGCAGCAGCACCATGCATGACATCGGCAAATAATGTTAGTTTGCCAGATGCGATCGCTTCTCGAAGTTTGGCAATATCAACTTTAACTTCTAGTGCTTGGGTATAACTGGGCCAAGGATCGAATTTCTCTTGCTTACCTGGGGTCGTTGCTAGTGGTACTCCCACCGACAACTGCTCTTCTATCTCTTTTGTGACTTCTGGCGGCACTGAACCACCAAAATAACCCTTGACTTTTAACCCCAAGTATGTACCAGGATTGTGACTGGCTGTAATTACCAATGCTCCTAAAGCATTGAGTTGTTTTGCGGCCCAACTAAAAGCTGGGGTTGGGGCAAAGGTTTCGCTCAGTAGCACATCAAAGCCGACAGCAGAGACACTATCGGCGACAGCACGAGCAAAGTCTTCGGCCATGAATCTGCGATCGTAACCGACAATTATTGTCCGGCTACCTACCTGAGAAAAATACGTATCATATAATACTTTTGCGGCGACTGGCGCGACCAGGGCTAGGCGTTCAAAGGTGAACTCGTCACCAATAACGCCCCGCCAGCCGTCTGTACCAAACTTGATTGAGTTAGCTACAACTGGCATCTAAGTATCCTAACTGTCTACTTGAGGATTCTAGCATTTATACAGTGTGCAAAGTAAAAAAAGAATCTAGTAATTATATGCACTAATAATATTTAATACAAAAGTTAACCCAATACTGCTCGGTTAAGGAAATAAAGTAGGCTGAAACCCTTGAAATATCGTTGTCTATGATATCCAAAAAGGGCTTAAGCGAGCAGTATTGAAAACACTATTGATGAGTTTTTAACTCATCTAAATTGCTAAACGCTTATGAATTGCACTATCAAGAATATCTCTACCAATATCCCACTTTGATCGCACATCAAAAATATGCGATCGCTCGTTTTACATACAGCATTTTTCAGGTAAATGAATTACATAGGTAGGGGCACAGCACTTCTGTGCCCTTAAAATCATCTGTACCTCACCAAGAGCAATGGAAGTGAGGTCAGAGTTGTATTGCATCCACATAAGAAGCGCTATAGATGCATAGACACAAAGCTGCTTCCCGTTCGCATAGCGGCTCGTTGCCAAATATCGTATTTATACAAAATTATAAACATTAATAATCCTTAATAGAATTAACTATTAAGGATTGTTGAGAGGAGCAAAACTGCTCACTAACCTGATTGTTCCTTAAAAATCATCGAGAAACTGACTAAGACGACTGATTACGGGGTCAACCTCTTGAGGAGGGGTAGCAACAGTATAAGAAGTATTATTTACTACTTCTAATTGACTTGGAGACGGAATGAACGATCGATCGTTGACAATGATCGCCAGTTGTGCAACTTGTTGAGAAAGTTGCAGGAGATGGTGTTCCATCGCCTCCAAACGATTAGATCCCTTGGCAAAAAAACGTTCCTCAAGTCCAGCCACTTGACGTTGCAGTTCACCGATTTGTTGTTCAATCGGTGTTGTTGCTGCTGTTTGTGGAGCAGGTTGTACAGATTCCGGTACACATAAAGATTGCCATAAGGCTTCTTTACAGAGGTCGCTGAAAGTCTTGTCTGGTTGTTTTTCCAAATAACTTTCTACTTGCGCTAACAAGCTTTCATCAGCAAGCTCTGGGTTGAACGTGACGGATTTAACTACCTTTTTTGACCATTGGAACATCAGCTTTATGCCCTAGCAGCGCGATTGGAGGATAATTGTGCCTCTCCATAAATATACTGCCCCAAAGCATTCGCCTGACGGGAAGGTGCTGCTAAATGAGCATTAATCTTTGCTTCTTTGAGCAGACGTTGAACGTCGTCCCAGAAGAACTCACCACCCCCGCCTGTGAGAATCACATCGGTGACGCGTTCTGGCAACCAGGCTAGCACACGGCTACAGATTTCGCGCGAAAACATCTCTGTAAGGTTAGGAAGAAAATCGTCTAGGTTGGTGGGCTTGCTAGCGCCTTTAGGACGGTAAAAGCGTTCACCTCTAGGTTTGTTCACAGCAGAAATCAGGGCTAGAGATTGACTATCTGCTCCCTCGATTTCGGCAGACACCAATTCATAAAACTTATTCATGCCGAAGTCTTCGCTCTTAGAAGCACCTCTGGCAAAACGGAAGTTATCTACCATCAAAAGATCGACGGTTTGATGTCCAATATCAACGATCGCCACCGATATTTTTGTAAAATCGGCAGTGCCAGGATTTTTCTTCGGTTGAGCTTCAGACCATAGCAAACTGCCGTAGCCCTCTGGCATTACCCATACCTTACTGACGTTCAGCGATATAGATTCGCCTCGGAAGTTCAACACATGAGGGCCACCTACTTGGCTAATCAACTGTGCTTTTTCCTTTTCAAATTGCTCTAAGGAAAGAAAAGGCAGACCTAGTACAACCGAAATATCGTCTCTGAGTTTGAAGTAGCCAGCACTTGCTAAAACTTTTACCAGTGCAGCTTCTACCTTAGATTGGCCTACTCCTAGATTTGCCCCAAAATCTGCTGCTAGTTGACCAACAGCATATCCATTTCCTTGATACTCCAACCACAAATCCATTAAGGGGTCAGTCGCCCTGGCTTCAAAAACACCACCGCGGACTTGTTCTATGGACATCTGCTTGACGTTGGCAGGTACGAACACCACACTACCGGGTTCACGACTCACACAGGTTTTTGTGGAAGTTCTGCCTAAATCAACACTGAGAATGGTTTTCCCGGAACCACCTGCTGGTTTGCTAGTGGCAGGATTATTAACAGCATTGATGGGAGTCGATGCTAACGGCTGCCGATTCATGGGTATAGCAGCAGCATTAATGGGGGTAGCGGCGGAAGGTTGGTCTGTCATGAAAGCTCCTAGTTCAAACTTAACTGTAAAAAGTTGTCATGCTCATCTTACAAAAATGCGAGCAACCAGAAATTCTAGGTTGCGTCAAGTGTAGCTAGAAATACGCCAAAAATGAATTCGGGCTAATATCTCCGACGGGCTTTGCCAACGCACATCTAGTATTATTTGGCATAGTGTAGGCGAATTTTGGCCAGATGTAACCCATACTTTCACTGCTTTCAAACCAAAAACGTCCGTGTTTCATCTTCTAGTACGTCTTAACTGGCGGTTGAATACCCAGAAAACAAATGCTAGAACTAAACCCCCAAGTACGATTTTGGATACAGGAGCAAGGTAGTTGTCCACAAGTTCATACTGACTACCCAATATGTATCCTGAGTATGTTAGCAAACCCACCCAAGCCGCGCTACCTAATGTTGTGTAAAACAAAAATGGCAGTAAGGGCATATTGCTGATCCCTGCGGGAACAGAAATCAAAGTGCGGATTCCTGGGACAAGGCGACCAATTAATACTGCTTTTCCACCTTGCCGATCAAACCACTTTTTGGCCTTGGTGATATCTTTACTAGATATAGCCAGCCATTTGCCATACTGGTCAGCCCAAGCTTTCAAACGGGTTTCGCCCAAAAACTTACCCGGATAATACCAAATAAGTGCGCCCAATACAGAACCAAAAAGTCCTGCAAAAAACACACCAATGATATTCAGCTTTGCCCCTCCTGGTTGATATGGACTTGCTGTAAATCCAGCCAGTGGCATAATTAATTCTGAAGGAATGGGGGGAAACAGGTTTTCTAGGAACATTAGTAGGGCGATTCCCCAGTAGCCAAAATAGTTGATAGTATTAGTTATCCATTCAAGCATTGAGTCAATTCCTGAAATTACTGCACTAGTACCGCCTTGCGGTACTAGTGGTCTATCGCATTAGTTCTGAAGGTTGTAAAAGTTTGTAGTAAGCACTGAAGTGCTTGGTATTGAGCGATTTATCGCTCAATACGAACCTCATAAAATTCATGAAACGAACCACTAGTACAACAAGGCAAAAGTAAAAAG
>CAZZZY010000545.1:0-4797 GCA_964658545.1 uncultured Acetobacteraceae bacterium
AATATTATTCCTCTGACAGATAATAATCTCCTGATTTCCCGCCACTTTTACTTATTAAACGAATTGATTCAATTTGAATCGATTTCTCTAAAGCTTTTGCCATATCGTATAAAGTCAGGGCAGCCACAGAAACGGCGGTTAAGGCTTCCATCTCTACACCAGTTTCAGCTTTAGTTTTTACTGTGGCTTGAATCTGATAACCAGCTAGTTCTGGATCGGGTATAATTTCGACCGCAATTTTTTGCAAAGGCAACGGATGACACAGAGGAATTAAAGTGGCTGTTTGTTTGGCTGCCATAATCCCAGCCAATCTTGCAGTTGCCAGCACATCCCCTTTGGGGACATTTCCAGCTTGAATAGCAGCGAAAGTTGTTGGCAGCATTCGGACATTGGCAGTAGCTACTGCTTGGCGGACAGTGGGTGCTTTATCAGACACATCTACCATCTGTGCCTGTCCGTGGTGATCTAGATGGGTTAAGCTGGCAAAATTAGATGGAAAATTATCTTGCGTCATTTAGTTAGAACGTGTTAATATAGATTGTCGGTGAGGGCGTGTAGCTCAGTGGACTAGAGCACGTGGCTACGGACCACGGTGTCGGGGGTTCGAATCCCTCCTCGCCCGTTTTTTAAAGTTAAGAGTGAGGAATTAAATTTCCTTACTCCCAACTTTATCGTAAATAAAAGGGTTTAAGACCCCTGCCTCTACGGGTAGCTCCAGTTTCAGTACTTCGACAAGCTGAGTAAGCATCGGGGTTTAAATCCCCCGGAGTTGCTCCTCTTCTCCCTTGGCGCTAGCCTCTCCCAATGTGAGAAGACCGCACTCCTCTTCTCTGCGAGACGCTACGCGAACGTTTGAAATTGTTTTGAATTTTGGATTTTGTTAGCGCTGCCGTATTGCCTTCTCTTCTCCTATCGGAGACGCTGCGCGAACGAGAGGCAACGCCTTCGGCATGGTAACTCTTAGAGGTTGTTTGAAAAGTATTTTTGGTAACACCAAAGCCTCGGAAACCTAACCCCCCTAGCCCCCCTTCCCTACGAGGGAATGGGGGTTTCAAAGCCTCTCTCCCTCTGGGGGAGAGGTTTGGAGAGGGGTTATTCTGTAAACTTTACGACTTTTCAAACATCCTCTTAGAGACGCTGTTCGCGTTCGCTTAGAGCGAGTCCGCGTACTCTTACAGAGAAGCAAGCTAGCAAGAGCGTCTCGTAGAGAGCTTAAAAAGTAAAAAGATAATCCCCATAAATAAATTTAGGGGAAATAATCACGGACGTATTATTTCTCTCTACGAGACGCAATCATGCGAACGCGCTGCGCCACTGGAAATAAATGTTTTTATTTCATTCCATAAATAAATTTAGTTACTCTGTGACCATTTTTCTTTTTCTTTATGAGTGCCTTTTTACTTTTTACTTTTGCCTTGTTCGGTCATTTTGAATTTTGAATTGTTAAGTTGACTTATCCTGAATCCGGGGAATATTAATCACAAACTCAGCGCCTTGTCCAAGCTGCGAAATACATTCCAAGGAACCACCATGTCTTTCTGTAATTATCTGGTAGCTAATGGCAAGTCCCATCCCCGTACCTTTGCCGATAGGTTTGGTGGTAAAGAAGGGGTTAAATAGTTGTTTTTTAACATCTTCTTCTATTCCCAATCCATTGTCAGCAATCCTAATTGTTACCTGATTTGGCTCTTGTAGTTTAGTACAAATGCGAATTGTGGGAATTGGGCATTGCGAATTAGGTGTTGAGTATTGGTTATTCGCCTTGTTTCCCTTATCCGCACTACCCACTCCCTCTTCTAAAGCATCGATCGCATTTGACAAAATATTCATGAATACTTGGTTTAGCTGCCCGGCGTAACATTCAATCATGGGGAGTTCGCTGTATTCTTTGATTATTTCAATTGTTGGGCGTTGGTCATTATTCTTGAAGCGGCTTTGCAAAATCATCAGAGTACTATCGATTCCCTCATGGATATCAACAGCTTTCATTTCGGCTTCATCCAAGCGCGAAAAAGTTCGCAGGGAAAGCACAATCTCCCGAATTCGGACTGCCCCAACTTTCATTGAGTTCAGTATTTGTGGCAAATCTGACCTCAAAAAGTCCAGTTCGATTTCTTCTGCAAAATCCTCAATTTCTGGCACAGGTTTAGGATAATGACTTTGGTAGAGTTGCAAAAGTGAAAGTAAATCTTCGGTGTATTCCTTAGCTGGGTTGAGGTTGCCATAGATAAAATTCACCGGGTTATTAATTTCGTGTGCCACTCCTGCGACTAGTTGACCCAAGCTAGACATCTTTTCACTTTGAATTAAGTGAGTTTGGGTGTTTTGAAGTTCGCGGAGTGCTTCTTTGAGTTCTTCGGCTTGTTGTCTTAGTTGCGCTTCCGACTTGAGCAGGGCTTCTTTGGCTTGTTTACGTTCTGTAATGTTCCTAGCAATAGCTACCTGACAGAAAGGCTCTCCTGTTTCAGGGTGTTTAACCATTAATAGGTTGCAATCGGTAGGAATTTCTATGCCCGTTTGAAAATGCCTATGGCGAAACTCACCTTGCCAAGAACCATGTTGAAACATCAAAGGAAGAATTTGCTGTTTCAACTCTGCAAAAGCTGCTGGTGAATGAAAATCATTCAAGAATTTGGTTTTGGCTGCTTCCAGGCTACTAAGTCCTACCATCTTGAGTCCGGCAGGGTTCACATAGAGAACTTGCCCTTCCATTGAAGCAATGCCAATAAAGTCGCTGCTGTTTTCAATCAACGCTACAAATTTTTGCTGTTCCTCTTCGGCGCGTTTGCGTTCTGTGATGTCTAACACCATCGAAGCAACGCCAATCACTTGGCCATCAGGAGCCACTAATGGATTGTTATACCACTCACCAACTATCGTTCTACCATCTTTAGTGATGTTATCGTTGACACTAAAACTTCCTCCACGTTGTGTTAGAAGGGCGGTGATAATCTGATTTACGTGCTTTTTGGCGTTTTCAGGTACTATGATCTCAAAGTGATTCCCCAGCATTTCCTCTGTGGTGTATCCAAAGATTCTTTCTGCTGCTCGATTCCATGTCTGAACCTCAAACTTGGTATTCCATTCAATAATGGCTAAAGGTGTTTGTTCAATCAGCAACGCCAGTCTTTGCTGTGAAGCCCTAAGTTCCGCTTCTGCTTGCTTGTATTCGGTAATGTCCCGAAAGTACCAAATTCTTCCGTAATAGTCTCCTAAAGGTGATGTTTCACCACCGGCTCCTTGATGTTTACCCACCGGTGCAGAATAGCGGTCAAAAATCTTTCCAGATTTGAGAAAAATTTCATCACGACTGCTTTTTTCTGGATGCTGGTAAAGATGCTCCACCTTAGCCCGAAATTCGTCTGGATTTATTACTTGGTCTAACACCCATCCCAGGAGTTGATGAGAGTCGCGTGTTTGCAGCAATGCCCCAGGAATTTGCCATAGCTGTGAAAATTTCTGATTTAATGATATAAGTGTACGATTTTCATCAATTATCAAAATTCCATCGATGGAAGCTTCTTGTTGAGCTTGGAGTAAAGCATTAATGCGGTGTAGGTTTGACTCTGCTTGCTGGCGATCGCGCAGGATGGCTTTTTGTTCGCTGATGTCGCAAAGCAACCAACGCCAGCCCACTCTCTGACCCTGTGAATCATACATAGCAACCATCTTGATACTAGCAGGAAAGATTGTACCTCCTGGTGATTGCAGATAGACTTCCCAATCCTGTACCTGCTGTAAATTTGCCAGTTGGTTTATGAAGATTTGGCGGTCTGGTTCAGCAATAAAGAGGATAAATGGTTTACCTACCAGATAGTTTTGTCTCACAGATAGTAAGGCTGCGGCTACATAGTTAGCCTCTTTGATGATGCCGACGACATCGGTCACTAAGTAAGCATCTGGAGCGAGATCAAATAAATCCTGGTAACGCCGACGCTCTAATTCTGTTGTTTCACAAGCGATCGCTAGTTCTTCATTTTGCTGGCGCAGTTCTTCTTCAACTATCTGGAGTTCTTCTAAAGTTTTCCGAAGTGCCTCACAGGTTTGGATTAGTTCAGTAATATCACTACCTCTAGCAGTTACATCAAGAACTTTCCCGGCTTCATTCTGTAAAATAATGTCTCGAATACTACCCACCAGAAATTTATTACCAGTCTCATCCTCAAAGCAAGACTTTTTTGTGAAGATGAGATGAGTTATACCCTGAGCATCAGTAAAAAGATCCTGGTTCTCGTTAGTAATATTTGTGGTGAAAACCAATTCATCTTTTTGCCAAAACACATCAGCTTCTAATTGAGGAAAAAAATCATAGTCTGATTTGCCAATTAATTCTTCTCGGCTATGACCGACAAAATCACAGTAGGTATCGTTAATTAATACCCAGCGATGTTGACGGTCTTTGACAAAAATTGGGTCAGATATGCCATTGATCATCTGATGCAGAAATGCCGACGAGAAATTTTGCGACTCCGTGTTTTGTTTTTGCACTGGGTTATCTAAGAATCTAGGATGGTTCATACCCGAATTTATCTCTAAAATCAAGCAATAAAGAAACCTTTTCCTGGTTTTACTACGCAAAACTGTCCCTCTCCAAGTCGGAGAGGAAAATACTTAAACTTTTGTTCAATCCAGGGAGAGGTTTGTCAAACTCAAGTTTATTTAGCTTCATGTGTGTCACGAGGATTAGTATTTATTATTCCCAGATTAGATATGGATGCAACAAGCAAATCAATCTTTAATTTCAAGTGTTTTCAGGGGATTGGGGACTAGTACAACAAGGCAAAAGTAAAAAGGCAA
>CAZZZY010000546.1:0-4794 GCA_964658545.1 uncultured Acetobacteraceae bacterium
GGCAGGACTGTGCCAAAACGGGAAAATTGTACGCTAAGGAATTATTTCAACTCCTCAAATTCTTACCAGTTAACGGTTTCAGCTTAATTTAAAGTTTGTTTTTTTCCTTCTCAAAGGACGCAAATTATCAATGCTACTTGCTGACTTAAGATTCCAAATATAATCACCAGTCAAATTGATATGTTCCCACCCCATTGGTGATAAATGTTGCAAGTATTCCTCCGGGATAATTACACCCTCCGACTTCAATAAATTAACCGCATTCTCCAAATACACCGTATTCCAAAGCACAATCGCCGCCACAGCCAAATTCAAACCGCTTGCACGTATTGATTGATCTTCAAACGAACGGTCACGCACTTCACCCAAACGGTGGAAGAAAACCGCTCTCGACAACGAGTTTTTCAATTCCCCCTTGTTAAGTTCACTCGTAGCTTTACGTCGCAACTGAGGGCTTTGCAACCAATAAAGAGTGAACAATGTCCTCTCAATTCTTCCTACTTCGCGCAGAGCGATCGCTAATTTATTTTGACGAGGATATGACGCTAACTTACGCATGATCAAGGAAGCCGTAACTGTTCCAATTGAAACGGAAGTAGCCAGTCGGAGAATATCATCCCAGCAAGCAGCAATCAATTTGATATTAATTTTCTCACCCAAAAGCGGTAACAAAGGGGAATTCTTATTAACACCATCAAAAAAGTGTAACTTTTTAGAAGCTAAATCACGCATCCGGGGACAAAAACGAAACCCCAGTAGATGACATATACCAAAAACATGGTCAGTAAAACCATTAGTATCAGTAAAATGTTCTTCTATTTTTAAGTCAGTTTCGTGATACATCAAACCATCAAGAACATGAGTTGCATCCCTATCGGTTGCATAAATCACGTTGGTGTGGAATGGTCCATACTGGTCGGAAATGTGCGTGTAAAATGTCACGCTTCTATCAGTTCCATATTTAGCGTTAATCTCCTCATTAAAGCTTTTAGGACCAGCTGCCTTAAATCGCTGACCATCGCTTGAAGAAGTTTTCCCATCACCCCAATAGGCAGAAAATGGAATTTTGGTATGAAAATTAATTATCTCTGCTAGAGCCTTTGAGTATGTTTCATCACGTATATACCAATCATCAACCCACGCTAATCGCTCGAAAGTTAAATCGGGTGAGGGTAATGCCTCAGCCATTTTCACCAAACCTAAATTAATCGCGTCAGCTAAAATAGTACTGAGTAAAATAATTTTATCTGAAGCCAATTCCCCCGTTTGTAGATGGGTAAAGTGTTTAGTAAAACCAGTCCATGAATCAACTTCAATAAGTAATTCTGTCAGCTTAATTCGCGGTAATAAATTATAAATTCGGTCGCCAAACTGAGTAGCACCGTCAGGCATATTACTAATAACTGGACTGATCACTAATTTTTCATTTTCAATGACAACACCAGGTAGTTTATCTGTTGCTAGTAAGTCAGACACTTTATCGAATTGTTCAAACAACAATTCTTGACGTTGTTCAATATAAGTCGTAAAATCTGTTGTAATCGCCACTGGTATTTCATTGTTATCGCACAGAATCTGCCATTGGTCTTGGGGTAGAAGATAATCCTCAAAATCCTGATACTGTCGAGAGCCTACAACCGAAATGTCCCCCGAACGCAAACAGTCTCGGAGTTCACTTAAGACACACATTTCGTAATAATGACGGTCAATTTTACCATTATTGAACACATATTTTAACCATCGGGGTTTGATAAAATCAACTGGTGCATCGTCTGGTATATTACGGCGATTAGTATCATTTAGTTCTTTGATTAAATTTAACGCTTCAACAATAGCTGCGGCTGGATTGCTGGCTTTAAACTCAAAGGCTGAAAGTAATGTTGGTGTATATCTACGTAATTGGGAATAACGTCTGTCGAGCAAATCAAAATAATCAAAATCCGCAGGACGTGCTAATTTCCCAGCTTCTTCAACACTTTTCAGAAAATTATCCCAACTTAACACCGATTCAATGGCAGCATAGGCATCTCCTTCTCCCTCTCTGGCGTTAATTAGAGCATCTCCTATATCAGCATAAAGCCTGACTTTTTCATTAATAGCTTTTCCATCCTGTTGAAAATTTTGGTTACGTTGATTTTCACTGCGGCGGAACAATTTACCTATCATCTTGTCGTGCATTGAGATTGCAGCATCAACAAATATGGCAGATGTTTCTAATAGAAAAGCCACCAAAGTAGCATATCTTCTTAGCTCATCTAATCTCGCTATGTGTGCAGGCGTTGTTTTCACTCCAATACGGGTTAATTGCACCAAACGATTATGGTGTACTTTAGCTAGACATGAGCTATCTAAATTTAAATCACGAATAAATTCAAACTTATCTAATATTTTTAAAAAATTCTTGGGATTGGCTACTCCAGGTGGTTGGCGCAACCAAACTAATGGAGTCCGGTTCTTTTCAACATTTATCACCAATAAACCATCAAGTTCTTTCTTTTGAATAGTTGTTAAGCGTTTAGTTAGCGATAAATAAAATTGGTTTTGAGCGCGTCGTCGTGCTTCCCAAGCAAGCCTTTCAACTGTAGACATTGCGGGAATTATTATTTTAGTCCGACGCATTTCTTCAATCAGTGCTTCAACTAAAGCAATTCCCTTGTCTGTGTTAAAAGCCAGTTTCATCAACCATTTAGAGAGTCTTTTATAGTGAGATATACTCATAGAGTCATAGCCTAAAACTTTCTGAAGTTCTGCTAAATGCTCCCGGCGAGTGGTATCTCGTACCGCATATTTTTTGAAAAACTTCGGCTTAACTGACAATTGTGAGGCAACATAGGACAAAATGGAATTCGGTACTTTTTCTCCTAATTCCCATACCCGACCTGGGAATCGCAAATAACATAATTGCACCGCCATTCCTAAACGATTATGTACGCGACGGCGACTGTTTATAACTTTTAAATCATCAGTGTTAAAAGTGTAGTAGCGGACAATATCCCTGTCGCTAATATCTATAGGTATTTGAGTAAATTGAATTCGTTGTATATCAGATAATAATTCGCGGGTAGCCAAGTTTTAGACCATCTAATTTAATTTTTGTGGATGCCTGAAATCGATCCTATAAAGTATTAAAATATTTTGCTGTTAGACATATAATTTTTACGTCTGCTTATAGGATTCTCCACAATAAGGGCAGAATTTAAATTTGAGCGACATGATTGGTTCATGGCAACTTCCACATCGGTCGCGTAAAGTTGTACCACAAGCGAAGCAATATTTTGACCGTAACGAAGTCCACATTGGGTCAAGTGTTGTGCCAGGTGTCCAACACTTGGGGCAAAATTTCAACGCACCTATTGCCTCAACAGGCGTTTGTTTGACGACAGCATCAAGATATTCCTGGGGTATGCCCAATGCCGCCGCTAACCCCGATTTCCCTTTTTGGCTAAGTCGAGATGTGCCACCAGATTCAATTTTACGTATGGTTTGGACATGTATACCCGCTTTTATACTTAATTCCAACTGCGTTAAACGATTGGAATCACGGACACGTTGAATATACCGTCCCAACGGTTCAGACGGGTTTGGAGCCACATCTATGAGAGATACATCCATAAAAGTATCATTATTTTTGTAACACTTAATATTAAATTAAGATGTGTACAAAATTTCAGTAATTTAAATTTTTGTCTTGATTGTGACTATTACTTTAGCTGCGTTAACAACCCAGTTTTTAGATCGTCCAGGACTGACAAACTCAACGATTCGTACTTACGAATATGTTTTGATACCTTTACTTCAACTTTATGGCCGTTGGTCGATTGAAATTATTGACTATGAAATTTTGGTTGAATATTTATCAGGGGTGTCTCAAGTAAAATTTACAACTCACCATAAATATCAAGCAGTAATTACCGCATTATTTAACTTTGCCGTGGAGCGGGGCTATATCAAATCAAACCCTCTAGCTAGATATCCTCGATGTAAACCTAACTTGGAGAAAGGGGAACATAATTCTGATGAAGAAGTGCGTTATCTTACACCAGCACAATTAAATCTTCTCTACCAAACCATTAAAACAGATGCTCGAATGTCTGCGTTGATACATTTGTTGCACAGCACGGGGGCTAGAATCGCGGAAATATTGACGTTGGATTTAGACGCTGTAGATATTCAAAATCGGAAGTTTCAGGTAATTGGTAAGCGAAATAAGCAACGATGGTGTTTTTACAGTGAAAGTACTGCACAAAGTCTAAATAACTACCTCAAATATTACAGGCATCCGTGCGTGTCGGCATTGTTTACAGCCCAACAACCCTTTAGTCTCAAAGTTTCTCGTCTATCTTACGCAACAGCTTATAAGTCCCTACTTGAGGTAATTAAGGGCGTAAACGAATTAGAAGGAATTCGTTTCCACGATTTGAGACATACCTTTGGTACTGAAAGGGTCGGTTTGATGGGTATCGACGAACTACGGGCGTTGATGGGACATGAGACGATTCAAATGACTTTGCGATATTCAAAAGTGACTTCTCGACGTGCAGAAGAAGTAGCACAAAAAGCCTTTGAGAAAATCCCAAATTATGTGCAGTAAGTAAATATAAGTTTTGGCTAAAAATAAATATCGTTTTGCTAGTAATAGCAATGTCAACTTTACAGTTTAAGAGAATTAATATTTCTCTTGAACTGTTAACTGAGGGATAAAACAAAAAATGATTTTCAGCAGTGGCTGAAACCTAAGTCTCACAATGGTTATAGCGTTTGCATTAATTCCTTAGCGTACAATTTTCCCGTTTT
>CAZZZY010000547.1:0-4794 GCA_964658545.1 uncultured Acetobacteraceae bacterium
ACTTGCCCCTACGACAGATGTGGGAAACCACATCATCCATATTTTGTCTTTTCTGTCAATGCGTAAGTCCTAATTACTAAAAAAACCACTAATTAAGCAAAGGCAAAAATTGGCGAATTAAGCCAATTGTGACTGCTGGTACTTCTAACTGTGGTGTTAACCCCACATTTTCCAACTCTTGAAAAAATCGGATTGCTTGGGGATTAATTTCCGCAAGGCGGCGACCAATTGAGGGCCCTGTAAATTGTGACTTTTGTCCCCAAATAATGGCGGTGGGAGTGGTCAACTGTTGAATGTAAAGGGATAAATCAAAGGATAAATCGCCACGGACAAAGGATAGTGCTGCATACTCAGCATTAGGCTGTTGGGCGGATTGTAAATAAGCATCGACAATTTCTTCATACACTCGATTAGATTGAGCAAATTGTCGTAGCTCTAAGAAACTGCGAATACCCCCACTGCTTGCTACTCCAGTGCTGTAAATTAAACGGTCAACAATGGGAACGCTAACTAACTGAGCAAAAAAACTCCGCGAGTAGTCTTCGCCAAAGTCGGAAAGTCCAGCAGGCGTAGTGAGAATTAAAGATTTGAATAAATCAGGATGAGCTGCTGCTACTCGAATTGTAAAGGCTGCGGTCAAAGAAGAAGCGATCGCTGTTACTGGCCCAGTACAAGTCTGCTCTAAAAACTGCCGAATCGTGGTCAAATAATCCTCAATCTTATAACTACGTGCCGGATGCTCAGACCTACCCCAACCAATCAAATCGGGCGCAATGACCCGATATTCAGCGGCAAAAGCCGGATAAACTTTCGACCACTCATAAGCAGAAGATCCACCACCAAAGCCGTGCAGAAACACCAAAGTTTCCTGATTGTCTTTGGCAGTTACCTTGTCTTGCCAAAGTGAGCCAGAGGCAGTGTAATATACCATTCTACCTAGCGAGGTATTTATGGAGCGTTGGTCAAATCCTTGTGGTTGAAACATAAGTGTTTTTGGCTGACTGTAGTAATTAGTTAACGTGGGTAATATAACAGACCTATAGATGCGGGGACACGGAGAAAATGTTTGATAATTTCTTTGCGTCATCGCGTCTTTTTTGGTCACTTCCGAATACTTACCTATTTAGACAAACTTCTGACTCATTGTTATTATGGGCGAACCAATCACTCTAGGACTTCTTGCTACAGTTAGATTAAGTAGATATAAAATTACTGCATTACTTGTAAAGATTTGGTGATTTTTTTCATCCTAAAAAGTAAGTGAACGTTGTAATTACTGTTTTATAAGGATTTTTTGTGGTAGCGCGGATCACTTCAACAGGAATTAAACAGAAGTTTTTATGGTAGTCTATGAAAAAACTCATAAATTATTTTGAGAGTCAATTATTGAAGCTGCCAGAGTTGGTGTACCTACTTGTATTTGTTTAGACTTAGAAGAATTGAAGTGTTTTGAACCAGTAGAGTGCCAGTATGAACGTTGGGGAGTAATTTTTCACAATTCTCTAGCAATACAGCCATCAAATCCAGCATTTCCAAGCTATTCAGGGCTAACAGTCTTAATGGGAGCGCCGAAAAGCGGATTTTTAGAAGCTACTTTCTTACGTCCGGTTAACTCCGTTAGCGCCTTTGTGACTAGTTCGCAACGGCTAGTGCTTTCCGCCTACGATCGCGATCGCCAACTCCTCGGTCAGACTGTATTACCAAGCGCTAATCTTGCTAATTCAGACTCGGCAATTTCCCCCAATACCTTATTATCTATAAATGTGAATAACATCTACAGCGTTACCTTCTGTGCTTTTGATGGTCAATTCACCCTTGATAACTTTCGTTTTTGTCTTTAAACAGCCTTTATGCGCTTGCTCTAAGCCATTGAAAATGGTATCTTTATTTCCGCCAAGCTGTACTAGTCTACTATCCGTCGATCAAAACCGGATATATTGTGGTTTGGGTCTTTACCCTTTCTTCGTCCCTAGTTATACAATAAGTAATTTCATAATCAAGTAGGTAAACACTTTGGCACAGGCTTCGTCTTATTGGCAGCAATTGATCAACCAGATCCCTAACTGGAACTGGTCGCATCCATTGTTCAAGACAAAGGGAGCTACAAAGCAGCAAACATTTAAGCGCTTCTCTGGGCCTGGGGGCTTTCTTGGGTTCCTGACAATCCTCGTTGCTATGTTGTTGTGGAACTGGAAACTGTTATTGGCTCTCTTAATTGGCATTGGGGTAATGGTATTGGTTTACTCAATGCAGGAGTGGGACTGGCAATTGCACTGGTCTAAGATAAGTAAGTTCTTAAACAGTTCAAATCGTCGGTTAGCTTTAGCAGTCATTAGTGGTGGTGTTGCTACTGTCAGCACTTACATGGCCGCTGCAATTTGGGTTGACTCTCACAGTTCTTGGATTGCTGCTGGTGCTATTGTCCAAGGTTTGGGAACCCTGTTAACTTTAATTTTATTGATATGGCAAATTGTCAACTTCTATGAAAATCGAGAAGAAGACCACCTCGATCAGTTGTTGGTCAATTTAACAGACAAAGATCCATTGAAACGGTTGATTGCCCTACGTCAACTAACTAAATTCATCAGCCGTCAGCGAGTTGATTCTTCAGTGCAGCAAGATGTTGTCGAATGCTTGCAACTCTTACTGAGTCGAGAGGAGGAAGCTGTAATCCGAGAGGCAGCTTTTAAGAGTTTACAAGCTTGCGATCGCCTACAAGCGCTACCCCCCAAAACAGCAGCAACTTTCAAACCCGTATCAGCAAAAGTCAAGCACCACCTTTATTAGTCATTAATTAAATGATGATTCCTAATTAATGCCCAATACTTCTCTACGAGAGGCTGCACCAAAGACTTCTCTACGAGACGCTACGCGAACGGAACGCTCAGAACAAATGCCCCATGCCCCATGCCCCATGCCCAATACTTATTTCCGAGACAGCTGTCCATTGCGAACTTGCACTACCGGATGATTGCAACGTCGCACCAATTGTTCATCGTGGGTGGTAACAATTACTGTAGCCCCAAAAGAATTTAACTTCTGGAGAATCTTGATCACTTGCCAGGAATTATCTGGATCGAGATTTCCAGTAGGTTCATCTGCCAGTAACAGTGGTGGTGTACCAACGATCGCACGGGCAATACTCACCCGCTGTTGCTCTCCTCCAGATAGTTGATCTGGAAAGCAGTCAGCTTTACTAAGCAAACCCACCAACTTTAAAGTTGGTTCTAAACGTCGTTGAATTTCTTTACGGGTATACCCTTGAGCTTGCAGTACAAAAGTCACATTTTCCGCTACTGTTCGTTGGGTAATCAATTTGTAGTCTTGAAACACAATACCAATTCGTCGCCGAAATAATGACAAGCGATCGCCCCTTAAACCCGCTACATTACACTCATCAACAATTACTTCTCCCTGTGTAGGCAACTCCTGACCATACAGCAGTTTCAACAGCGTTGATTTACCAGAACCACTTGGCCCTGTGATAAAGAGAAATTCTCCCTTTTTTACCTCAAGGTTGGCATTCAACAAGGCGTGAGTGCCGTTAGTATAAGTCTTGGTTACAGATTGCAATGTCACCTTGGCAGTAGTCTTGCTACTGTGCTGTTGACTTTCACTGTCTTCTCTATCAACGGATTTATCTTTCTTAACTTGAGTTGTTAATACTGGCATTGTTAAATTTTCCTCATACCCACAACCAAACAGTTTGCCTGCTTAGATGTGACATTCCTCTCAAAAATAAGGATTCCCAGGTTTCGCCTGGGAATTTAAAATTCAACAAAGAAAATTTAAATTTTTTTGAAGACTCAGTGCTAACTAAGTAATAACACTCGTAACTCTTAACTAATTGCACCCCTTGCTGTCAAACGATAAACAAAAGCTTTCACAGCAAACGCTGGCAAAGCCAACATCCGCCGCCAACGCCAAGGTTCTTGATAAAGTCGATACAACCATTCCAAATTATTATTTCCTAACCAGGCAGGAGCGCGAGTTTTAGTTCCCGACCAAATATCAAAACTACCACCAACGCCAATCCAAATTGCTTGAGGACACAAATGGCGATTTTCGGCAATCCATAACTCTTGACGTGGTACTCCCAAACCGACAAAAATCACTTGTGGCTGCAATTGAGTGAGAGTTTGTTGCAATTGTGCTTCTTCTTCTGGGGAATGGTAGCCTGAGTGAGTGCCTACTATACTCAAATCTGGAATTTGCTGCTGCCAAAAATCTGCCGCAATTGAGGCCACTCCAGGCGCTGCTCCATAAAAAAATACCTTTACCCCTGTCTGATGTTGCCCAATTTCTTGCAAAAGTTTTTCTGCTAATTCAATCCCCGGAAAACGCTGTACTTTTTGCCATAAGAGCAACCGCAAATACAGAACAACCCCGGCTCCATCTGGAATTACCAGTTCAGCATTTTTAATGATTTGAGCGAGGAATTGATTTTGCTCTGCCTGCATAGTCATTTCTGCATTGAGCGTTACTACATGAATTCCTCTGCCTTGTTCTACGCATTCTAACAACCAGCCTGGATAGTTAGCCATCACATGAACTGGTATTCCCAATACTGAAAATGCTTGATTGCCTTTAGACATAGCCTATTCTTGAGTAACCCTCACACCAGATTTTGTTTGAATGTTAAGTTTATCAAATTTTTTTATATTAGAACTTAGGCAGTCAGATTCCCATTGCCCTGCAACAATAAAAAACTTGACAGTTGGCTCTACAAGCTAGGGTTTAAGGCAATACGCTTGGGTTAAGCGTTTTTTTCTTCTCTCTGTGTACTCTGCGTCT
>CAZZZY010000548.1:0-4791 GCA_964658545.1 uncultured Acetobacteraceae bacterium
CCCTCTGCTCTCTACTCCCTGGCCTCTGCCCCCTATGCCTACAGATACTTTTGAAAAAACTAGCTGGAGTTGGCAGTTGTCTCAATTCCAACAACAAGCGGGAGAATGGTGGGAATACCAGTTTTACCGCTTTGAGCAAGCTCTGCCAGAATTGCCTACTGGATGGTCGATTAGTCCTTGGCTTGGTGAATTGCTGAAATTCCTATTTTGGCTGGTAGTGGGCTTATTTATAGTTTGGATAGGTTGGCGATTATGGCGAGAATTCAGCCCTTATATATATTCTTGGCTAAATAAAGCTAGCAATATCACTGATTTTCGCGCAAAAAATCGCTCTAGTGAGTCATCTATAGCGCTTTTGTTGGAGCGATCGCAAGAATTTTACCGTCAAGGTAACTACCGTGAGGCTTGCCGTTGTGTTTATTTAGCAATGTTGCAGCAGTTACATCAAAAGGCGATCGCACCTCACAAACTCAGCCGTACAGATGGAGAATATCTGCAATTACTGCGATCGTTGGTGACTCCTATACAGCCTTATGAAACTTTAATTACCACTCACGAGCAATTATGTTTTGGTAATGCCGAGATTCTGCCAGACAATTATGAACAGTGTCGGCAAGCTTATCGAGAAATTTCCCCAGAATGAAAAAGAGACGTTGCATTGCAACGTCTCTACAATCTTTTTCGGAGATGTCTATTCTATTTGGTGAGAGTTGCGATCGCCTTTTCCAAAGCTTCCAAGGCAGTATTTACTTCTGCCTCTGTGACAATTAGCGGTGGCACAAATCGGACTACTTTTGGCCCAGCTGGTACGAGTAATACACCCTCCTTGATGGCAGCATTGACGATATCTGCTGCGGTTAGTTGAATGTTGGCTCGTAACTCCAAACCGTTAATTAAACCCCAACCGCGAACTTCGCCAATCTGCTGAGGATATTTTGCTGCGATCGCTCTCAATCCAGTTCGCAACTGTTCACCCCTATTTTGCACATTCTGCAAAATATTTTCCCGTTCCAATGTCTGGCAAACACTGAGTGCTACACCACACACAAAAGGATTGCCGCCAAAGGTGCTGGCGTGTTCCCCCGGTTGAAACACATCGCAGAATTTCTTACTCATCATTGCACCGATGGGAATACCGCCACCTAAGCCTTTGGCACTGGTGAAAATATCTGGTTCAACGCCGAGATGTTCGTAAGCCCATAATTTGCCACTGCGCCCCATACCAACTTGCACTTCGTCGAAAATCAACAAAACGCCAGTTTCATCGCAAATCTGTCGGAGCTTTTTGAAATAGGCAACATCTCCCGGACGCACACCGCCTTCTCCCTGCAATGGCTCAATCAGAATTGCTGCTACCCGATAATCGCCTTCATCCAACTCACTAATTGCCACTTCCACAGCGTTAATATCGTTGTAATTTACGTAGTGGAAGCCAGGAACCAAAGGATCAAAATGCTTTTGATACTTCGGTTGTCCCGTGGCGGTAACAGTCGCTAAAGTCCGCCCGTGGAAACTGGCATTGGCGGTTAAAATAATTGGTTTTTCAATGTCTAATACTGTGTGGGCATATTTTCGCGCTAGTTTAATTGCGGCTTCGTTAGCTTCAGCTCCAGAGTTACAGAAAAATACGCGATCGGCACAAGAATGTTCAACGAGCCATTTTGCCAATTCACCTTGTTCAGGAATGTAGTACAAATTAGAGACATGGTGCAGTTTTTGGATTTGGCGTGTTACCGCTTCTACCATAACTGGGTGGGCGTGTCCCAAAGTACAAGTGGCAATTCCCGCTACAAAGTCCAGATATTCGCGCCCCTGTGTATCCCACACCCGGCACCCAGCACCCCGTTCTAGGGCTAAGGGAAACCGAGCGTAGGTAGACATGACAGCTTCATTAAAGCTATCTGCATCAAAGGGACTAGATGCTACAGATCCTGAATCTGGGGGGATGGTGGCTTGTTCAACGAGAGTTTGTCGGCTCACTACCGCTCCTCCTGAAAGTTTTTCATTATATAGTTATTTACTAGTTTCCTAGAAATCCCTAAAAATTACTTTTTATTTAGCACAACTCGTACTTCTTTTTAAGTTAACGTTTATATCCCAAATTCCCCACTTGATTTTGGACTATAGAATCAAGTGGGGAATGAATAACGTATTTAATTAAATTAATTTAACCCAGTCTCCATAAGCATTTCAGCAATTTTGAGCGGTTCAAAAAATGCCGTTCATATATTACCAGCCTTAAAAATCTGCTCTGCGGTTAAATCCAATTCTGGGAAAGTGGGTGATTGGATGTGATCGCTTCCACGAAACAGGTAGAGTTGGTATTCACCCTCAACTAGTGAATAAATCGATATTGTCAGCTGTTTGGGGTTGCCAATAAATCGTCTGCCTCCCAGTGCTGCGTAGTCTACAATCCAATATTCAGGGATGCCGACTCCTTCATAACGACCCAATTTTGTAAAATAATCATCTCTCCAGTTTGTACTTACAACCTCAACTACCAAAGGAATTGACTCTGCTTGAGTAAGAGTGGATTCTTTTTTCCACAGAGGTTCATTTACTAGGTTGGGGCGGTTTAACAACAACACATCTGGTAAATAAGCAGATTCACTTTCAGATGGTTTTACGAATGCTGTTTTGGGACAGCCATAAGATAGCTTCAGGCGGGTATATTCTAAAATAAATCTCTCGATTAAAAATAAAATAATCTCCTCATGGTCGCCTGTCGGTGGTGGCATCTCAATTACTACTCCATCGTGTAATTCGTAGCGTTTATTTGAGTTGTCAGGGTATTTAGTGATAAATTCTTCAAACGTAACTAGTTTTCTTTGTAGGGCTTGAGTCATCAGTTAATCCTCAAAGTCAAACTGAGTTTAAATATACTAAAAAGTTAGCAGAAAACTAGAAAAGTAGGTTAAAAGTACTATTGTTACTTCATTCTCAACACTTGAGCAAAAATATCAACGTATCCAAAAAGAGTTAATGGCTGGGGCGATCGCTCTTGGCGGTGTTTTCTTCACTGGCACTTTGTGGTACCGACTAGTCGAGGGTTGGTCATGGGAAGATGCGGCGTATATGACAGTCATCACTTTAGCAACTGTGGGATATGGAGAGACACATCCACTGGGTAGCCGAGGACGGTTATTTACAATTGCCCTGATTTTGTTGGGTGTAGTCAATATCGGTTACATTGTCAACAGATTTACAGAAGCGATTATTCAAGGCTACTTTCAAGAAGGAATTCGGCTACAACAACAGAGGCGGTTAATGGAATCCCTGTCAGAACATTACATCATCTGTGGATTTAGTCGAACTGGTCGTCAAATTGCCAAGGAATTTCAGGCAGAAGGCGTACCTTTTGTAGTGATTGATGCTGATATGGAATCTGTGCAAAGAGCGCAGATGGAAGGTTATACAGCATTCCAAGGTGACGCTACCCTAGATGATACGCTTTTGAAAGTTGGTATTGAAAGGGCGATGTGTATTGTTGCAGCCCTGCCTTCCGATGCCGAAAATTTATATATAGTTTTATCAGCAAAAACACTAAATTCGGGAATTCGGGTCATTGCCCGCGCCAGTACAGAAGAAGCTTTACAGAAGTTACGACGCGGTGGCGCAGATGAGGTGATATCCCCCTATATTACTGGTGGGAAACGCATGGCTGCTGCGGCACTCAGACCCCAAGTGTTGGACTTTGTAGACGGGATTTTGACAGGTGCAGACCGCCAGTTATACATGGAAGAATTTTTACTTGACCCGGCTTTTTGTCCCTTTGTGGGTCAGAGTTTGCAAAAAGCGAGATTGCGATCGCAATCTGGGGCATTAGTTCTAGCAATTCGCCGCGTTGATGGGACTTTAATCGGTGGCCCCACTGGCGATACAGTCTTAATGCCAGGCGATCGTCTGATTGGGATGGGTACAGCAGATCAATTGCGTAGCCTTAACCAAATTCTCGGCCCGATTAATTCTAAGAAACTGCGGCGACCGAAAAATAGCTGATTTTCTTTTTCCTGAACTACTTTTTTATACCAAGTTTTAGGTAATCTTTGTATAGTGTAATTGCATACATTGAAAGTATAATCTCATGCAATGAAACTTACTTTAGCGATCGCCACAATATTTACTTTTACTTTGGGATTTTACACCACACAGACTATTGCTGCTCCTCTGGAAAATCCCAAAAGCTTTACAGATTGGTGTGAGCAGAAATCAACTTTACCTCTACAGACAAGACATACAGTTGAAGTTCTTTTAGAAAAAGCCCAGACTCAAAACTGCAACCAGGCTAACCAAAAGCTGACTAATTTGACTTCTCTCGACCTCAACTCAAATAAAATCAGCGATATCAAGCCTTTGTCTGCTCTGACTAATTTGACTTCTCTCGACCTCGGCTCAAATGAAATCAGCGATATCAAGCCTTTTTCTACTCTGACTAATTTGACTTTTCTCAACCTCAACTTCAATGAAATCAGCGATATCAAGCCTTTATCTACTCTGACAAAATTGACTTCTCTCGACCTCCACTCAAACAAAATCAGTGATATCAAGCATTTGTCTGCTCTGACTAATTTGATTTCTATTGACCTCGGCATAAATGAAATCAGCGATATCAAGCCTTTGTCTGCTCTGACTAATTTGACTTCTATTAACCTTGACACAAATGAAGTCAGTGATATTAAGCCTTTATCTACTCTGACTAATTTGACTGCTCTCTCCCTCCGCTCAAATAAAATCAGCGATATTAAGCCTTTGTCCACTCTGACTAATTTGACTTATCTCTACCTCAACTCA
>CAZZZY010000549.1:0-4781 GCA_964658545.1 uncultured Acetobacteraceae bacterium
TCTAGCGAAAATCTCACGCAAAAATGCAAAGCTTTTCTTAGCGAATTGGCGTATTTGCATGAGATAATCAATTACATCATCCTAAAGTTCAACATCCAGAGTCCGTACCAAAAAAGCCCATTTATCTGCGGCTTCTTCGATAATTTTAGCTGTGGGTTTACCCGCACCATGTCCTGCTTTAGTCTCAATTCTAATTAACACTGGCGCATCACCTGCGTGAGCCTCTTGCAAAGCGGCGGCAAATTTGAAACTATGAGCAGGGACAACGCGATCGTCATGATCGGCTGTGGTAATTAAGGTTGCTGGGTAAGCTGTATCTGGTTTGATGTTGTGTAGTGGCGAATAAGCATACAGCGCTGGAAACTCTTCTGAATTATCTGCTGAACCATATTCGGAAGTCCAAGCCCAACCGATGGTAAATTTGTGGAACCGCAACATATCCATCACGCCGACTGCTGGTAAAGCTGCACCAAATAAATCGGGACGCTGTGTCATGCAAGCACCCACTAATAAACCACCATTACTACCACCTGCGATCGCCAGCTTATCTGTCTTAGTATACTTATTCGCAATCAACCACTCAGCTGCACCAATAAAGTCATCAAAGACATTCTGCTTTTTATCCTTCATTCCTGCTTGATGCCATTCTTCGCCGTATTCTCCACCACCGCGGATATTGGGCATAGCATAGACACCACCCATTTCCATCCACACCAATAGACTTACAGAAAAGCCAGGTGTCATTGAGGCATTAAAACCACCATAGGCATAGAGATAAGTAGGATTGTTCCCATCTAATTTAATGCCCTTTTTGTGGGTAATAAACATGGGTACTCTCGTACCATCTTTACTTTGATAAAATACTTGTTTTGTCTCGTAATCATCTGGACTAAAATCTACCTTTGGCTGGCGAAAAATAGTACTTTTACCAGTTATAACATCATAGCGATAGGTAGTTCCTGGTGTGGTAAAACTGGTGTAATTATAAAAAGTTTCGGTATCATGACGCTTTCCTGCAAAGCCTCCGGCTGAACCGAGTCCAGGTAGTTCTACCTCACGGATAAATGCACCTTTGAGGTCAAATATTTTAATTTGGCTGTGAGCATCTTTGAGGTAATCAGCAATAAATTGGTTATTGAGTATACCTACACTTTCCAACGTTTCTGTTGATTGGGGAATGATTTCTCGCCAATTTTCTGGCGCAGGGTTTTTGGTGTCAATTGCAATAACTCTTCCCCGTGGTGCATTTAAATCCGTGCGGAAATAAAACACGTTATCATCGTTGTCGATAAAGCTGTAATCTGCCTGAAACTGGTTAATTAGTTCTACAACTTCAGCATTAGGTTGAGTCAAATCTTTGGAGAAAACTAAATTTTTGGAGTCACTACCCAGCCAAATAGAAATTATTAGATAACGGCCATCTTCAGTCACATCAGCACCAAAGCCCCATTCTTTTTGGTCAGGACGATGATAAATTAGTACATCTTCTGATTGAGATTTACCTAATTGATGATAGTAGAGCTTTTGATAATAGTTGACATCTTCTAATAGAGTTTTTTCATTTGGCTCATCGTAGCGACTGTAGAAGAAACCTTGATTATCATGTGTCCACGATGCACCAGAAAATTTAATCCACTTCAAATGGTCTTGCAGGTCTTCACCAGTTTCAACATCGCGTACTTTCCACTCTTGCCAATCAGAACCAGAGGCGGATAGACCATATGCTAAAAGTTTACCATCCTCGCTAATAGACAATCCTGAAAGAGCAATAGTGCCATCTTCTGAGAGTTTATTAGGATCAAGTAAAACTTTGGGTTGATCGTCGAGGGTTTTCAGAGTATAGAGGACACTTTGATTTTGCAGTCCGTCATTTTTGAAATAAAAGTAGCGCTCACCTTCTTTAAAAGGGATACCATATTTTTCATAATCCCAAAGTTTGGTGAGGCGCTGTTTAATTTTTTCCCTGCTAGGAATTTCACTCAAGTAGCCAAAGGTAATTTGATTTTGTGCCTCAATCCAAATCCTTGTTTCTTCAGAGTCGGGATCTTCTAACCAACGGTAAGCATCTGCGACTAAAGTACCGTGGTAGTTATCGACTTGATTGCTTTTGTGGCTGGATGGGTAGGTGAGGGTTTTTTTAGAGGAGGGCATAATCTCAGGTCAAAAGTGCTTCTTTACATACTACAAAGATAGACCCAAGACGTGGAGCATAGGCTGACCAAACCTGTGGGAAAATTCCCGCTCACAATACCTACCATTAGAGTACATTGAAGGTGGGGACTGACCCCACTCGTTAAATTAGGTATTCAAGACACCATAACTACCCTACGACAAAAATTTTTATACTCAGGACTTTAACTAGAAGATCAATTTAGTAATCCTAGAAGAACCTCTCCCCCAACCTCTCTTCGCTTTGGAGAGAGGAGTTTAGTTCCCCAACCCTGGTAGGGAAGAGGGCTGAGGGGTTAGATATTTGATTACTGAATCGATACTCTAGGCACTTAGCACTCAGGATTGAGTTTTGTGAATGGAGAGCCGAAATGGAATTAATCAAGCGTATCCTACGGGTGATTCGCGCTAATCTCAATAGTTTGATCGGTGGTGCAGAAGATCCAGAAAAGATTCTGGAGCAAACTGTCCTGGAGATGCAGGAAAATTTAGTGCGGTTGCGGCAGGGTGTAGCACAAGCGATCGCCACCCAGAAACGTACTGAACGACAGGCGGCAGCTGCCCAGTCTCAAACAGAAGAATGGTATCGCCGCGCCCAATTAGCTCTACAACAAGGCAATGAAGCTCTAGCACGTGAGGCTTTAACTAAGCGCCAAGCTTATAAAGAAACCACTACAGCCCTCTTTTCCCAGATAGAGCAGCAAAACGATATAGTAGCTAGGCTAAAAAAGGATATGCGATCGCTAGAGTTAAAAATTGCTGAGGCGAAAACTAAAAAAGATATGTATATTGCTCGCGCCCGTTCTGCGGAAGCGTCTTCTCGTCTCCAAGAAATGCTCGGCGGAGTTTCTGCTACCAGCAGTCTGAGCGCTTTTGAGCGGATGGAAGAAAAAGTTTTGCAAATAGAAGCTCATTCAGCTGCAATAGGTGAACTCGGTAGCGACGACTTGGAAACACAATTTACTTCTTTGGAATCTACTAATAATGTGGATGCCGAATTAGCAGCGATGAAGGTACAGGTTTTAAACCAGGCAGAAAACACACAGCACAACAGTCTCCTCACCGAGGAGAACCAGAAGACAGCGCAGCCTCCCCAAGAGCAGTTACCCAAAACTCAAGACTCTTGAAAACCGGCTAATTACCCCAGTTTCCCCAGTTTGGAGATATCTTAACAATTAAGAGTTGTTAGAAGGTACTGATTCCAGCCGGAAAGATTACATTGAAATAGGTAGCTATTAAAAAGTAAAAAAGCTAACTGTCCAACAAAAAGCGTAAACCAAACAAGGAAAAACAAAGTTATGGGATTATTCGATCGCATTAAGCGAGTAGTTAGTTCTAACCTCAACGACTTGGTTAACAAAGCCGAAGACCCCGAAAAAATGCTAGAACAAGCTATCCTGGAAATGCAGGAAGACTTGGTACAGCTGCGTCAGGGAGTAGCCCAGACCATCGCCGCCCAAAAACGCAGCGAGAAACAATACGCTGATGCCCAAAATGAAATCAATAAGTGGCAACGCAATGCCCAACTAGCACTGCAAAAAGGTGATGAGAACTTAGCACGACAAGCCCTAGAGCGCAAGAAGACTTATACGGACAGCAGCGCAGCCCTCAAAGCTAGTTTGGATACCCAAAGCACTCAAGTTGAAACCCTCAAGCGCAACTTAATCCAGTTGGAAAGCAAGATTTCTGAGGCTAAAACCAAGAAAGAAATGCTCAGAGCTAGAATCACTACTGCCAAAGCCCAAGAGCAACTCCAAGGCATGGTAAGTGGGATGAATACCAGCAGTGCAATGTCTGCCTTTGAGCGGATGGAAGAAAAAGTTTTGATGCAAGAAGCTCGGGCCCAGGCACAAGGAGAGTTAGCAGGTGCAGATTTAGAAACCCAATTTGCTCGGTTGGAATCTGGGAGCGATGTTGATGATGAGTTGGCAGCTTTAAAAGCACAAATGCTACCACCTGCTACTCCACAAAATCAACCCCAACTGCCGCCGCAACAAACCACTGCTCCTAAATCTAATGAGGTGGTTGATGCCGAGTTGGATTCCCTACGCAAGCAATTGGATCAATTATAAAATTGCCAGAAAACTTATTTAAACCAGTCCCACGCCTGTTGGCTGTGGGATTTAACGTCATTAGTCAATAGTTAACAGTCCTAATAACGATGAATTATTGACTATGGACTAATGACGACTTTGGGATAAAGTATTGTGTGTGCCAACTTTGATCGCCACCTGATGGAGACTGCAATGAGTAAGGCTGTAATCACCATAACTGATGCTGATTTTGAAACAGAAGTGTTAAAAGCTGAACAGCCTGTATTAGTTTACTTTTGGGCTTCTTGGTGTGGGCCTTGTCAATTGATGTCGCCCATGATTAACTTAGCTGCTACCAAATATAGCGATCGCCTCAAAGTCGTGAAAATGGAAATTGATCCCAACCCACTCACTGTTAAGCAGTACCAAGTGGAAGGCGTGCCAGCCCTCAGACTATTTCAAGACCAGAAAGTTTTGATATCGACTGAGGGAGTCATCGGTAAAGATAAATTACTCGAGATATTAGATAAGCACTTAAATAGTAATTAGTCAATAGTCCATAGCAAATGACTAATTACT
>CAZZZY010000550.1:0-4774 GCA_964658545.1 uncultured Acetobacteraceae bacterium
TTGGATTTTAGATTTTAGATTGATATCAAGTCCGGCTAAAATCTAAAATTCAATCACCAAGAAGTCAAAAAATTCCACCCTTCCTTTTCTTCTGGTGTTTTTTCTTCTTTTTCTTCCGGTTCTTCGGGTGTGTTGAGATTTTTCTGTTGAATTAAATTATCATAAGCTCCAGAATCCACCCATTTTAATAACTCGCCAGCCCGCATAATTACCCAAGAAAGCCCAGACTCTGTATAGCTTAATATTTTAGTGACTTTATCCACACTATCAAAGTTATTGGATGCAAACTCACGAGCTTGGGCCAGGAAATCTTCGATTACAGCAGTAGTCAAGTACTCATCTGGCAAACCTGCGAGTTTCATCAGTGTAGTAGTTGCTACGTCAATATCCTGACAAGCAAGCATTGCAGCCCGATCAGCAGTGAACCTAGCCATCATTCGCCAATTATACAAACCCAGTTCCAGACCACCAACTACCAAGCCACCTACCCCCAGCGTGGTACTGCTCAACAAATTTTTTAAAGCTGGCATCACAATTGCCATTTGATGATAAACCATATGCTGACTCTTGATGCGAGCAACTTCATGTCCGAAAACGTAAAGCAACTCATCTGCACCAAGCCACTCCATCGCATCTAAATTGATACCAACAAGGGGTTTTTCCACCCCAACAATATAGCTTTCAATATGGCCTGTACCTTGAAACAGATACAGTTCAGGAAGTGGAGTAACATCAAGAATTTCACAGGTTTCTACAAATGCTTGATGTAATTGGGGAAAATTACGGGGCGAAATTCTGATTTCACTACCAAGGCTTTGCAGCCTGAGTAAGCGATCAATGCCGTATTCGTTAATTTTTTTGAGTAGGAGGGAGACACCGGGCATATTTTGCACTGAAGCCAAGGCTTTGCGATCAAAAGGGTGTTCGTAAGCTTCTGAACTCAGTCCAGTTAAAATTTTTCTCGTCATGGGTTTTGAGCTTTATCTTGTAGAGCCAAGAGCGATCGCAGAGAGATTTTAGCAGATTGAACTAGAAAATCATATTTGCTTCCGATTGAAATCTAAGCATTTATCACATTTTGCCCAGCTAGAATATAAAATAGGGGCGCACAGATGTCATTGGTGTCAACTTAACGCGAAATGGGCAGTTAGAAACCGCGTCTACACAAACAAACCCACCTCCGTGGGTTAGCCTTAATTTTGTAGTTAGTGCGCGAAGCCTGCGCTGCGCAAGCGCGATAGGCGGACTTTTGCCTGTGTAGCCGCGAATGACCTTCGTCGAGGCAAAAGTAGACACGTATCCACAGATGTGCGCCCCTACTGGGAAATTTAGAAATTCATCTATGCAAATTATTTATTGGCTATTAATTGCCGTAATGGTTGTGGGGATCATCGGTGCAGTAGTTCCAGTCATCCCCGGTAGCAGCTTAATTTTAATTGCAATTATCCTTTGGGGAATCGTTAGTAGTTCCTTCGCAGCGATCAAGATTCCCCTAATTGTGACAATTATTGTTTTACTCCTCAGTGTGGGAGTGGATTTTTTAGCTAGCTATGTGGGAGCAAGACAAGCAGGAGCTAGCAAGTGGGGACAAATTGGCGCAATTGTTGGTTTGGTGGTGGGATTTTTGGGACTATTGCCAACCTTGCCTTTTGGGGGGCCACTGTTAGGAATTTTACTAGGCCCGCTTTTGGGAGCAATTATTGGTGAGTATCTTTACCGACGTGAATTCACGTTGGCGGTTAAAGCAGGTATAGGAATTATAGTCGGATCTTTGGTGGGAAATTTGATTCAAGGATTGTTAGCGATCGCCGCAGTTGTAGTTTTTGTTGTGACAACTTGGCCACAGGTTTTTGGCTCTTAGCATTTGAAAAATCTGATCCATTTAAGGAATAATTTATTTTTTGGAGTTCCCTGATCTCGACTTTATCCATTTTTTGGCAACATGATCGCCTTAGCTGAAACCTATATGGAACAGTAGTTTTATTTTTTTATCTTCATCGATAATCTGTGACGGGGAAAAAGTATTTGCCAAAAAGCCAGGGTTTTTGCCGGATAAAGAAAACCAAGTTCTTAATTTGGGATGAAGTCGAGCTGAGAGGATGTTTGAAAAGCTAATTTTCATTTCTCGTGCGAATCTAATTCGTCAGGTATATTTGCTGAGATATTCCCAATTGCAACTCGCTCAAATTATAAATATACGAAGACGACTTATACAAAGAATCAAATTTTCATGAAGATGACTCAGTAATTAAAGATGCGATGAAGACCACTAAGTAATTCTTGCATACCTGGGATCTATGTGATTTTATGGAAATAAGAAATACATCATGCAAGTTTCGCTTTCACTGACAGTATTTTTCATAAATTACTGAGATTAAAAGTAAAGCAATTGCTTTGATTTAAGGTTATTATTAGGAGCCTGAAACAACAATGATTGGTTTTAAATCTACATTACTTAATGCAACTTTAGCTATTACTGCTGCACTCCCGTTAGCTGCTGCTGGCTTGTTTACCTCTGCTGGATCTGCTCAAGCTGCTGCATTAACTGGTGATCTTTCTTTGGTAGGTAATGGTACTGCTACTTTGTTTGCAAATTCTCTCACGTTTAATAGTCCAAATACATTTGCTGTTAGCTCTGATCCTAATGTAACTAATGGTTTGTTCAGTGCTTTTACTGAAGGTACAATAAACAACATTCTCGCTTTTACTCCCACATCATCAGCAATTAACCCATTCATTGATCTGGGTAATGATGCTGCTAGCATTAGTGATAACGAGAACATTTTTACCCTAACTTCTGCTACATACCAACTGACCCAAAGCACGATACCAAACCTCGTTTCTATAAACATTTTAACTGACGGATTCTTTACGAGTGCGCTCGGTGATATATCCAATGGGGAAGGAATTCTTACCTTACAAGCACTAGGTACAGTCGCTAGTCTTCAAAACTCTTTGAACGGAGGTCAAGGAATTAGCGCAACTTATTCTGGTTTTTACTTTGCTACCGTTCCTGAGCCAGCTACAGTATTAGGCTTAGGATTAGTTGCTGCTGGTATGGTTATGTCTCGGCGCCGTAAAAGCGTTGTTCAATAGACTTATCTTAAATATCAAGAAGTGACTTTTAGCAACTAAGTTTTAATAACTAAAAGCCACCATAATTATATATTCGATCTGGCTGGATGAAATGCAACATTCTATTAACCAGATCGAATTTTTTTATAGCGGTTCTTGGTTGGGTGAGGTACGAACTTATTGGATTTAAGGGTAAAATTCCCTGAGCGTAGACATATTTAGGCTGACTGCAAAGAATTTTTAGCTTCATTAGCGATCGCTTCTACTTCATCATCAGCCAGTGTTTCTAATATAGATTTGGCTTCTGCACTATCCAAACGAGCCAAGGCTTGTACAAGTCTATAACGAATCTGCCAATCTGGATTAGTAGCATAGGGAGCCAGTAGGGGAACTGCTTGTAAATCTCCCAAGTCACCCAAAGAACTAATAGCAGCAGTTTGAACTAATTCGTTTTCTGATGAGAGTGCCTCTTTGAGTAGTTCAAAGGCTCGTGGATCGCCTAACTCTCCTAACGTAGCAATGATACTGAATTGTATTAGCCATTCACCAGTTGTATGATAAAGCTGCTGCAAATCTTCAAAAGCTTCACGTAACTTCAGGGCACCCAAACAGTCTGCTGCTGCTGCTTGCACGTCTACTTCGGAGTCATGAAGTAAGCGATCGCGCAAGATATCCAAGGATAGTTGTAAATCTTGTGTTCCGAGTGTATCCATTTGACTCACCGCCGAGTAACGGACACGGGAATTGCGATCGCCAATGGCAGTTTGAATCAACTCAAAGCCAAGGGCAGGTTCCAGTTGGCGGATTTGATTTACTGCCCGTAAGCGATCGCCTAAATCCTCAGAACTGAGCAATTGCTTAACAGACTCCGGAGTAATACTCATTTAGTTATCCTTGATTTTCAAAGGTGTAAAAAGATAGTTAACAGTCTGATAACTGTTAACTCTTAACTGATTATTCTTGACTTGCTGCCATTGCCCGAATAATATCACCACGAGTCAGAATACCAATTACTTGATCTGTGCTATCAAGTACTGGCAAGCGGTGAACGCTGCGATCGTGCATGATTGTAGCGGCTTCTTTTAAAGTTTTATCCGGGGAAATAGCGATCGGGTTTTTACTCATCACCTCGCCAACGGTTTGGCCTAGTGCCTTGTGCAAATCACGTTCATACGTAGCAGGATTTTTTAAATAGATAACGCTATCAAGAAACATAATATACGCAGGTGGAGTAACACCAGTTTCTTGCCACATCAAATCGGTTTCTGAGATAATGCCCACCAATTTCCCCACATCATCCACAACAGGTAGTCCGCTGATGTGGCGTTCTGCGAGAATTTGGATAGCTTCCTTCAGTGGAGTTTCCGTGTGGACGACAATAGGATCGCGGCTCATCACATCGGCAACGGTTTTAGGCATTTATTTGCTGATACCTTTAATCAAAGTCTCTGCGCCTATTGTAGAAAATTGCGGGACTCAACCTGATGTAATTAATAGATTGTTACGGTATTAGGCATTTGAATAGCTTGATATGAAAAAAAGAGCCTGATTCAGACTCCTTATAGCGATTTCCAACTTGGTAAGGTACACCCGTAAGAGGATGTTTGAAAAGTTTTAGACGACTAGAAGTCGCTACTACACTAAACTTAGTCCACCATTTCATTAATTCGTAGCGAATTCTTGGCGTACCTCTGCGCTT
>CAZZZY010000551.1:0-4763 GCA_964658545.1 uncultured Acetobacteraceae bacterium
ATATAGCGAACACCTCCCCTCCTGTCAACTATTTTCTCCAAATTTCTTTTGGACTCCTTTTATGTCTCCTGAAACTCCCCACAGTGGCGGGTTGTAGGCAACAATAGTTTATGCACTGTGCTGACTAAGGAAGGGTGAAGCGTGAATTTTCAGTCGGTAATAGCTTTGTTGCATCAGTTCTGGGGCGATCGCGGTTGTCTTATTGCCCAGCCATACGACATTGAGAAGGGAGCAGGTACTAAGAATCCCCAGACATTTTTAAGAGCATTGGGACCGGAACCGTGGGCTGTTGCGTATGTTGAACCATGTCGTCGCCCGACGGATGGACGGTATGGCGAAAATCCTAACCGCTTCCAACATTATTATCAGTACCAAGTTCTGATTAAGCCTTCGCCAGATAACATCCAGGAGATTTATCTTGATTCGTTAAGGGTTTTAGGTATTCGGCCTGAAGATCATGATATTCGGTTTGTAGAGGATAACTGGGAAGATGCGACGGTGGGAGCTTGGGGCACTGGGTGGGAAGTATGGTTAGATGGAATGGAAATTACTCAATTTACCTACTTCCAACAGTGTGGGGGAATCGATTGTCGTCCGGTGTCGATTGAGATTACTTATGGTTTAGAGCGGCTGACAATGTATCTCCAGCAAGTGGAGGCAATTACTAAGATTCTGTGGACGGATAACATTACTTATGGTGATGTTTACCTCCAGGGAGAGATTGAGCAGTGTATCTACAACTTTGAAGCGTCAAATCCTGAGTTGTTACTGACACTATTTAATTTGTATGAGCAGGAAGCTACCCAATTAACGGAGCGAGGATTGGTCTTGCCTAGCTTAGATTATGTCATGAAGTGTTCGCACACCTTTAACCTGCTGGATGCTAGAGGTGTAATTTCGGTAACGGAGAGAACCCGCTATATTGCCAGGATTCGGCATTTGGCTAGGAAGGTAGCTCATTTATATGTTGAGCAAAGGGAGAAGTTGGGTTTTCCGTTGCTCAAAGATTTAAAAACAGTCATACCTGAGCGACTAGAAGTCGCAGCTACACAGACAAAACCTGCCTCAGCAGGTTAGCAAACCCTTGATTTTGCATTCTCTAAGCTAGGCATATTTTAATAATATGGCTATTGTTAAAGGTCAGAAATACCATTAAATCTTGAGTCTAGAACATTAAGACTACAAGGATAAGGCCCGCCTCGCCTGTGCGGGCTTTGTTTGTATAAACTTGATGGACTATACTTCACCACAAGCATAAAAATTTTTCGGCGTTCTTGATTGAAGAGATGCAAAGCTTATACAGAGGCGATCCAAGCACAGATAATAAGAGTTTGGCATATTTGATTTTTGAATTTCATACCCAAATTCAGCAACGCCGATTTTTCTCTATTGCTGCCCTAGCTATTTTTAAGTTAGCGACAAATTTGAGGTGTCAAGTGCTTTTACAAAAAATCTTATGATTCAAACTAGTGGTATAGTTATTTTTTTTGGCTACATTTTCGGGTTACTGTTTACAGCAGTTCCTTGGGGTGGTGTGTGGATTTTGGTTCTGGGGATAGTAGGAGCAATTCTTTTTAGAAGACACACTAGTCCACGGCAACTTGCTCAGAAACCAGAAAATGCTGGAAGCAAAAACAAGGCATTGCCTAGTACCTGGCGAACTACTCCCCATCCTCGAATATGGCTAGCTGCTGGCTTGGTGGGATTATTAGCAACTCTATATTTTCAGTGGCGAGTGCCGCAACCAGGTGCAAAAGATATTAGTCAGTTTGTTCCGTCTGGAAATAGCAATAATCAAGAACAACTTGTGATTGTTCGTGGGGAAGTGGCGAGTAATCCCCGCTTAACTCGCAGTCAGCGAGGGCAATTTTGGCTGGAAGCGACTCAGTTAGATGAAGTCAAAAATGAAAAAGGTTCAGCAGGTGTGTCAAAAGGGGTAACGGGCAAATTATATGTGACAGTGCCTATACTTCAGGCTACTGGGTTATACCCTAGTCAACAAATTGCTGTGACTGGGATTTTGTATAAACCAAAGGCGGCTTCTAATCCTGGTGGTTTCGATTTTCAGAAGTTTCTCAAGCAAGAAGGAACGTTTGCTGGTTTGATTGGGCGACAAATAAATGTTTTGGATCAGGAACGGAAATGGGGATGGTGGCAAATTCGGGAGCGAATTGTGCGATCGCAAGTTCGTTGGTTGGGTATCCCTGAAGGGCCTCTTGTGAGTGCAATGGTTTTAGGTAGCAAAGCTGTTGATTTGCCCTACGATATCCGCGATTTGTTTGTACAAGCCGGATTAGCCCATGCTTTAGCAGCTTCCGGGTTCCAAACTTCTTTGATTTTGAGTGTGATCTTACAGTTAACAAGGCGGGCAAAAAAAGGAACGCAATTTACCCTTGGCTTTTTAGCTCTAATTATTTTTCTGAGTTTAACAGGTTTTCAACCTGCGGTTCTCAGAGCCGTAATTATGGGTTTTGCGGCATTAGTTGGGCTTTTGTTAAAAAGAAAGGTGAAACAGTTCGGATCGTTACTATTAGCAGCAACTCTGTTATTAGTGTTTAATCCTCTATGGATTTGGGATTTAGGTTTTCAATTGAGTTTTTTAGCAACGCTAGGATTAGTCGTAACAGTACCTGCATTAGTTAACCGTCTAGCATGGCTACCACCTGCGATCGCTTCTTTGATTGCCGTTCCCCTGGCTGCGACTCTTTGGACTTTACCTGTACAACTTTTCGTCTTTGGGGTTGTACCATCTTATAGTTTGTTGCTGAATATAATTAGTACTCCATTAATTTCGATCATTAGTATAGGTGGAATCATTAGTGCCATAGCGGGTTTAATTTGGACTCCGGCAGGAAGTTTCCTTGCTGCGGTATTGCATTACCCGACGGACTGGCTAATTAAATTAGTGGAATTTTTTAGCAAGTTGCCAGGAAATTCTGTTGCTGTCGGCAGTATATCTACTTGGCAGCTTTTGGCGATTTATATACTAATTATACTAGTTTGGTTAGTCCCCTGGTGGCAGCGGCGGTGGTGGGTTGCTAATGTGATTGCAATTGGTTTAGTCTTCATCCCCTTTTGGCATTCTACAAATACATTGTTTAGGATAACGGTATTAGAATCTGGTAGGGAACCAATTATAGTTGTTCAAGATAGAGGTACTGTAACTGTAATTAATAGTGGCGATGAAGGGACTGGACGTTTCACAATCCTACCGTTTTTACAACAGCAGGGTGTAAATCAAATTAATTGGGCGATCGCAACTGATTTCCAAGGCAATGAAAGTAATGCTTGGTTGGAATTACTACAACGTTTACCAATCAAAAAATTTTATGAATATTCCCCCAAGCCAGAAAGTTCTATTGCCACTCAGGCAATTCAACAAGAATTACAAAAGTATCATGGATTTTACCAACCAATGGCAGTTGGTCAAGCTGTAAAAACGGGTTCAATTGTTGCACAATTAATCAACGATCAATTACCTATCTTACAATTGCAAATTTTAGATCAAAATTGGTTATTAGTCGGTAATGTCAAGTCTAAAGAGATACAGCAATTAGTTAAAAATGGTAGTTTGCCTCGTCCACAAGTGCTGTGGTGTGCCCCTCAATCATTAAAAGATTTAGTTGTAGCTTTGCAACCACAAGTAGCGATCGCTTCTTCTGCAAACTTTGATCCAAAGGTTTTATCTGAACTGAATCAAAGCCAAACGAAACTATTTTTTACAGGACGAGATGGGGCTATTCAATGGACACCTGATGGTCTGTTTGAGGCGTTTATTGAATCAACAGAAAATAAGTCTTCTATCTTATAAGAATTAACAGAACTAATTGTAAAGAGTGCGTTTGTACTGTACGTTAGCTAAAGGGAAGGAGCAGCAGCCAAAGGCTGCTGCTCCTTCCCTCATAATGATTATTCTTCTTATTTTGTGGTGATTTTATTTATTGGAAGTGCATAACTCTCTTTCCTCAATACATAACTTGGGCAAGAAAGTGCGTTTTCCTGAAGTAACTTGGGTTAACAACCCGCTCAATTCCTTGAGCGAATGGGCCCGTTATAGTCAATATGAACGCTCCTGGTTCTTGAGACAGTCACTACACTTTTAACTGTAGGAATGTCAGAATTCGGGCTATGTCCCTTGAAGGTGAAAGTCCAACTACCATGCCCATCATAGGTGTGGGGAGAGCGCTCGGCAGGACCATACATCGAGTTTTCTGCTCGATAATGTTGTAAACCGCCATTGATCTCCTCAGCGGCTTCGCGAGCTAAATTCTCGGCGCGACCGAGATTAATGAAAGATGTTTGACCAGGAACGGGCTGGGCGTGGATAGGTAGCGAGTTTGTAATTAAGGCCAAGAAGACAACATAAGATCCAGTGATGATTTGTTTGAGCATGATTATGATTCTCCACTCATTTTATAAGCTGATATGAATTTAATTTCTCTATCTTTAAACCTCACAGCAGTTCAAGTTACTAACTGATGATTTGGCAAATACGTTTCATTGCTTCCATCTCCTCAAGTTCAGGATTGTTATTCAATTTGGGGCGCTCTTTCGTGTAAAAACCAAACGGTAAAGTTTAGGCTCACCGAATTGGTTGACTATTATTTAGACTTGGTTTGACTAGATAAAGGTTCAATCATTAGTAGCAAAACTTCGACCGGATGTCGGGGTACAGAGTGAGGTACAGGTTATCTTAAGGGCACAGCACTGCTGTGCCCCTACCTGTGTACTTCATTTACCTGAAAAATGCTGTAAATTACAAT
>CAZZZY010000552.1:0-4756 GCA_964658545.1 uncultured Acetobacteraceae bacterium
AGATTACTTTTGCTATGAGACTGGGAATTCATTCCTAGTCGGGCTATGGGTTTGGCGTTAAGTTGACACGTATGGGCAGTGCCGTGCCCCTATGGGTGTACTTCACTCAAGCGAGAAACGTTATATCTGCTTTAAACTACATCACCAAACAGGTTCTTTTAGCTGATAGTGGACTACCCTGAACTTGACAATACCATTAGACGTATAACTTTAACAAAATTTGAAACAGGATTACGGAATTGAGATGACATCCCTTGAAGTCATAATCATCAGAACACAAATTTCCCACCTTAACTGAACTTCTTCCTTTACCAAATTATTAAAGCTACAAAGGAGATAAATCAACATGAGCGATAATGATAACCCGCAATCCGACCCACAACCTACAGAAAATAGACCACAACCTCCTAAAACAATAGGAAAACCAGTTAAGACCGAATTCATTAACTCCGAACCACAGCCAACAGCATCAGAATTATCAGATATTAATTGATTTCTACCCTACGCCACTCGTGACTGTAAGTCATGAGTTATTAGCTCCATATTCTGACACAATACATACATAGCGAAAACTGTAGTACACCATACACAAGCGATATCACTTGTGTATGGTGTTGCTCCTCCTGCCTCCTTCAACTTGCCCATTGCTGCAAGATATAAGTATAAAAAGCCTCTTTATCTACTTTATCCATTGCATAAATTTTCCGACCACCAGGAACTACTTTAGTCCGCCCCTGACTGACTCCAGTGGTGATAATTTCTGTTTCCCATTGGCGCAATTGATAAAATTCTGGATGTCCCAGATAAGCTGTTGCCAGCACATCCCAGAAATAATAATCTTGAGGGATAACTAGTGCATAACATTGTCCTGCTAAATCAGAGATGGGATAGTGGCGTTGTCGCCCCATTTTTTGCACTAACTCTGATGTGACTGGGACATTGTTAGTTAAATCTAAAGGACACATAATAATTTCAATTTTTGTTTCCCATACCCGCGCTGCTGAAACCGCGTCCCAATAAACATTCCATTCGGCGGAACCATCTTGTCCTGGTTCCAAACTTTTTTCTACATTGCCAGGGACATTTAAAGCACCTCCCATCCAAACAATTTTGTGAATCTTGGCTTCAATGTCTGGTGCTTTATCCAAAGCTACTGCAACAGTTGTCAACGGGCCAGTTACCATCAACGTTACAGGGTCTGATGCCGAGTGCAACACCTTGATCATGAAATCTTGACCTGTTTCGGCAACCAGAGGCGTAGTAATGGTTTCGCTTTGATTGAGAATGGGGAGATGGTCAACAATAAATGAATCGCGGCGATAGAGAGTAGGAAATGGATTGATACCACGCACAGTACTTTCTGCTACCGAGATATGAGAAAATCCCATCAAGTCGAGAATTTTACGTGTGGCACTAACAGCCGGTTGGACATAACAATCGGCTGGTGTGACAACAACGCCGAGGAGTTCGATATGCTCCATCGTCAGCAGCAGCATAGTTGCTAGATAATCATCTACACCACCATCGTGATCCATTAATACAAGTTGTTTTGACATAAAAGGAGAATTGATATGGATGAGTTTATGAAAACTGCTATTCAAGAAGCAAAACAAGGCAGACAAGAGGGTGGAATTCCCATTGGTTCGGTTCTTGTCAAAGATGGCAGAATTCTCGGCAGAGGACACAATAAACGTGTGCAAGACGGGGATCCTGTGACTCACGCCGAAATCGATTGTCTCCGCAATGCTGGGAGAGTTGGTAGCTACAGAGGTACTACACTCTATTCAACTTTAATGCCGTGTTACCTGTGCGCTGGGGCAGTGGTGCAATTTGGTATTAAAAAAGTCATTGTCGGAGAATCCAAGACTTTTCCTGGTGCTAAAGAATTTATGGTATCTCACGGTGTGGAAGTAATTGATCTTAATCTTGACGATTGCGAACAAATGATGAGTGAGTTTATTGAAACTAACCCCGAACTTTGGAATGAAGATATCGGTAATTAGTTAGGAATAGCCCGCGTCTTGGTGACTTTTGATAGGAGAATTATGACAGGAGCGATCGCTATCTAAAAAGGAACACTGGAGAATAAGATACTCGACATCAAGCTTTGATCCCAGACAAAAAAGTTACCTTCACACGGACACCCATCATTCCTAACGCAGCAAAAGTGTGCTGTTATTATCAATCAAGGTAAGAGTTCCACTTGTGGACATATCTGGATTAGGCTGTGCCGATGCACTATAGGTCTGAATGTAACGCTGCACTTCTAGGGGAAAATGAGGGTAATCTAATACTGCATCCCCATCGGCAATAGTTGCCCAGAAGTCTCGCAAACTAGGAGCTAATTTTTTTGCCTGTGATAATGGTAAGTTTAATGGAGAGTGAGTTAGTAACTTGATTAAGAAGGGGAAAGAGCGATCGCCCATCCATTGCCGCGATGACTGTTGCAAGTCGGGGAAATCAGGCACTGACTCTACCCGATGGGATACAATTTGCAACGATTCTTTACCTTGGTTATCGCGATGAAACTCTAGCACCCGATAAGGGTGAGGATAGCTTACTAAAGATCCAGTGGTGATATCATACACTCCATCTGAGTAAGCAATATCCTGAACGTGCAAATGCCCTGTAAATACTAGCTTGACTCCGTAGCGCCTCAGCAACTGCAACAGTTCTGCTGAATTCGCTAACATATAGCGATTTGCTAGTGGATGGCTCGATTGATTGGGCAAATGTTCCACCACATTATGATGCACCATCACCAGAACTAATTCATCACCAGATGCCGCCAGCACCTCTTCTAACCACCGTAGCTGTTTGGCATCCAAACACCCCACTTGTTCACCCTGGTCATTAAAAGAGTTAGAATTCAGTCCAATCAGCTTCACTCCAGGTAGCAATTGACGAACGTAGTAAATCTGCTGCGGATCTTCATAGCCAAACTTCGTGTAATAGTAGGGAAAATCCGCAAAAGCAATTGATTGCTGATCAGCCAACAGCACAGGAACGTCATGGTTTCCAGGAACAACATAGACGGGAAAAGGTAGCTGGGCTAACCATTGTTGTAACCAGGCGTGGTTCTCTGGTTCGCCGTGCTGGGTTAAATCTCCTGGCAACAATAAGAAATCTAAATCGAGTTGTGTTAAATGTTCAAGTACACTTTGAAACGCTGATATACTGACTTCTACCAGATGAAAACGGCTAGGATGATCCCAGATTGTGTGTGGAAGTGCCAGGTGTAAGTCGCTGACTACCGCAAAGCGAAAATTGAGAGCCATTGATTTATGAAAATGTTAAAAGTAGGGGTTAAAATAAGCCTTTTCCCAAAAGTATAACCCTAACTTTCTCTCCTTGATTCAGGAGTACATCTACTTAACATTTCTATATATTAAGCACCGATTATACACTATATGGCGACTAACTTAAGGGTTAATTATGTTTCACTGCGTTAGCGAGTTTATGAGCGTCATAAATTCGCTAGCCCCCATAAATAGAATTTAGGGGCTTTCTCGGCACGGATAATTTGTAAACAGTTACCCAGAAATTTGCCCAAGCTAGAACCTGGCTTCTCTGCTATTCCTCTTTTCGGTAAAATAACTGAGCAGATCAGCAAGGAACAGGTTCAGGATCATGGCTCAAGCTAGTATTGGGATTATTGGTGGCAGTGGTCTGTATAAAATGGACGCGCTCAAAGATGTCGAAGAGGTGCATATCCAAACCCCCTTTGGTTCACCATCTGATGCTTTGATTTTGGGGACATTGGATGGTACACGGGTAGCTTTCTTGGCGCGTCATGGGCGCAATCACACGCTGTTACCCTCTGAATTACCGTTTCGTGCTAATATCTATGCGATGAAGCAATTGGGTGTGGAGTATTTAATTTCAGCTAGTGCTGTGGGTTCCTTGAAGGAAGAGGCGAAACCACTAGATATGGTGGTGCCAGATCAGTTTATTGACAGAACGAAAAATCGGATTTCAACATTTTTCGGTGAGGGAATTGTTGCTCATATTGCCTTTGGCGATCCGATTTGTAAGAATTTGGCTGTTGTGTTAGCAGATGCGATCGCATCTCTCAATTTACCAGAAGTTACTCTCCATCGCGGCGGTACTTATGTGTGCATGGAAGGGCCAGCTTTTTCCACTAAGGCGGAATCGAATCTTTACCGCAGTTGGGGTGCAACAATCATTGGCATGACGAATTTACCAGAGGCGAAGTTGGCAAGGGAAGCGGAAATTGCCTATGCAACCTTAGCGTTGGTGACAGATTATGATTGTTGGCATCCAGACCATGACAGTGTAACCGTGGAATTGGTGATTGGCAATTTGCTGCGGAATGCTGCGAATGCTCAAAAGGTGATTCAAGAAACAGTGCGGCGCTTGAGTGAAAATCCCCCGCCAAGTGAGGCGCATTCGGCGTTGCAGTATGCGATTTTGACTCAGTTGGATAAAGCACCAGCCGCGACGAAGGAAAAGTTGGGGTTATTGTTGCAGAAGTATTTGTAGTGTTGCTAGTAGTCTTTAAGAAGTAAAAAGTAAAAAGATAATCCCCATAAATAAATTTAGGGGCTTCTTTCATTTTTCTTTTTCTTTATGAGTGCCTTTTTACTTTTTACTCTTGCCTTGTTCGGTCAATTGTCTTTCTAATGGCAACTCCTCTATTTATAGCTCAATACCCTTGGGTTAAGGCTAAAACTCTCAGTAAAAGTCAATTTTTTTAACGTAGACGCAAAGCGGCTACTCTTCGAGTTCTCCAACG
>CAZZZY010000553.1:0-1415 GCA_964658545.1 uncultured Acetobacteraceae bacterium
TCAACTTCCGCAACAGATTCTTCCTGGAATTGTGAGTCATCTACTACTAATTCCGGTGTATTTTCATCTTCAGCTACAATTGCGTCCAACTGTGAGAAGTCTTCAGTTGCTTGAACTGCCAATGCATCTGAGAGGACATTATTTTTTACTTCTTCTGCGTTACCTGGCAAAGCTTGTAGGCGTCTCAAATATGGAAAAGTAGTATCGAGTATTGGCATTCGACGTTGCTTGATAACCAACTGCTCCAAGTTGATGGTAGCTATGGTAACATCCTTTTCTACAAGTTCCTCCTGTCTAGGGGGTTCTGCAACAACATCTGTAGGAAGGTTGGTATCGGTTGGAACTGGAGGGAGTTTCGGTAATTGAGGCGAAGTGCCTGAATTCTTTAAGTTAGATGTCCGCAGGGTGGTTTCTCGCAGAACTTGTAGGTTAATTTGCGGTGGTAGGGGTGTATTTGGGGATGGATTGAGTGTGTGAGACTGGTCTGTTTTTGGAATCTTTACCAGATTGAATAGTTTCAAATCGATCTTTACAGCGCCCTCCGGCTCTGTGAAAGCATCAGGCGAGTCTGATGGTGCTATGGGGTAATTTAAGGCTTTGATTGCCAGTAACTCTGTTACATCTGCTGTAATGGTGAATGACTGGCTAGCTAACCGGATGACTTCACTAACATCGGCAAATCGACCATACAAACTGATATCTGCCAAAATTAACTTGGATTCAAAGTCAGCAGGAATATCAATTGAGGTATTGAGGCTGAAGGGCAACTCCTGATCTGCTAAGGGTTGCCATACCTGAGTCAAGATTTTCGACTCTAGGGGCGATCGCAGTTCAATTCCTAGTTCAAGCGCCCGCAGGCTTTTTGTGGATAATGTTTCAGCCTGATCTAGATTTGTCTTTTCTTTGAGTTCTATGTGCCCATTAATTGTAAGAGCTTGACCCCAATCAGCAATGTAATTATCTCGATCTAAAGTTAACAATAATGGTGGTTGTGTTGGTGGAGAATCTGTAACCTTTTCATCTTTCAGAATCAGTTCAGAAGCGGGTAAAGCTAAATCTATTAAATTTTGTAAAATCTGCTCTGCCGTTTCACCTTTGAGCCACACAGGACTCACAGGCTCATCAATAACTATATCTTTTTCCGTTTCATCTTGCAGAACAGTGGTAGCAGGGTTGCTGTCTGTAGTAATTGTCTGTTCTGTGGAGGGAGCGATCGCTTCATCTAAGGTAATTGCGGGTTCTACTGGGGCAATATCCAAATTGCCTTCATCTAGTGCAACAATTTCTGTGGAGGGAGCGATCGCATTATCTAAGGTAATTGTGGGTTCTGCTGGGGCAATATCCAAATTGCCTTCATCTGGTGCAACAATTTCTGTGGAGGGAGCGATCGCATCATCTAAGGTAATTGATGGTTC